>JAYSZD010000306.1:0-12323 GCA_043738185.1 Hymenobacter sp.
TCCAGCACCGCCCGCGCTTCCCGGCTCAGGTAGGCCAAATCGCCCGAATCGAGCCGGATGCCGGCCAGCTCGTGGCCGTTGGCGCGCATCTCGCGGGCCACCTTAATGGCCTGCCGCACGCCCTCAATGGTATCATAAGTATCGACCAGAAACACGGAGTCGTCGGGAAAGGCCTGCGCGTAGGCCGAAAAGGCCGTTGGCTCATCACCAAACGCCATTACCCAGCTGTGGGCGTGGGTGCCGCGCACCGGAATGCCGTAGCGCTGCCCGGCCAGCACGTTGCTGGTGGCATCGGCTCCGCCCAAAAAAGCGGCTCTACTAGCCCCCAGACCGCCATCGAAACCCTGGGCCCGGCGTAGGCCAAACTCCAGAATCTGGTCGCCGGGCCCGGCTGCTTCCCGGATGCGGGCAGCTTTGGTGGTAATCAGGGTTTGGAAATTGATGAGCGTGAGCAGCGCCGTTTCCAGCAGCTGGGCTTGTAGCAGCGGCCCGCGCACACGCAGCATGGGCTCGTTGCCAAACACCACGGTGCCTTCCGGCACGGCGTCAATGTCGCAGGTAAACTTCAACTGCCGCAGGTACTCCAGAAACTCAGCCGGAAACATTACGGCGCCTTTGCTGCCGCGCAGGCTACCCAGATACGCTAGGTCGTCTTCGGAAAAATGCAGGTTTTCAACCCAATCCACGGCCAGCGCCAGCCCAGCGGCCACCGCGTAGCCGCCCGCGAAAGGCGCCTTGCGGAAGTACAGGTGAAATACGGCTTCGCGGTCCTGCATTCCCTGCTGCCAGTATCCGTAGGCCATCGTGAGCTGATACAAATCGGTGACGAGGGCTAGGGAAGGAGCGTAGAGGCCGGATAGGGGAGCTGCGTTCATAAAGTAGAGCGGAAATGAAGCGAATACGGAAGCCACAAAGGAAATCCAGAGAAAAGTAACAAAGCCGCCCTTGCGCCAAGGGAGCTGGCCTGGCGCTACGAGATGAAGCCCCGGCTCACGGCTAGCTTGATGAGGGCGGCGGTGTTCTTGGCCTGGGTTTTGGCGATGATGTTCTGACGGTGGGTTTCGATGGTGCGCTTGCTGGTGAAAAGCTTATCGGATATCTCACTGTTAGTGAGCCCTTCAGCGATGAGCTTGAGGACCTCCAGCTCGCGGGCCGTGAGGTCAGCGCCCGTGTGGCTGCCTTCCTCCGTACCGACAATGGGCGACTGGACCACGGCCTTGTTCAGCATGCTAAGCCCGATTTCGGTGCACAAGAACAGGTTGCCGGCCGCCACCGTACGAATGGCGTAGGTAATTTCGTTGATGGCCGCGTTTTTGAGCACGTAGCCCATGGCGCCGGCTTCGAACATGCGGGCCACGTATTTTTCGTGGTCGAGCATGGTGAGCACCAGCACGCGCACTTCCGGAAACCGGCTGCGTATTTCGGGCACCGTGGCAAAGCCGTCGAGCACGGGCATTTGCACGTCCATCAGCACCACATCAACGGGCGTCGTTTCCAGAATGGCCAGTACTTCCGCGCCGTTGCTGGCTTCGCCCACCACCTCTAGGTCGGCATCGGCTGAAAGCAGGGCCCTAATGCCATCGCGCAGAATAGTGTGGTCGTCAGCAAGTAGAATGCGGGTCATGGTCATGAAAAAAGGGGGCGCGGGCGTTCAAAACCAATTGCCTCATAGCTGCGCGGCAATTATAAATTCGGCCAGCTCGCGGAAGCAACCGTGGCCACCGGGCGTCTGGCAATGGAAGTCGGCCACGGCGCGGGCGAAGGAGGTGGCGTCGCCAGGGCAGGCCGCAAAGCCTACTAAACTCAGCACATCAACATCGTTGGTGTCGTCGCCGATGAACGCCACTTCGTCGGCCCGCAGGCCGGTGCGGGCCAGGATGCCGTGCAGGCAGGCCGGCTTGTCCTTGATGCCTAAATGAAGCTCCTCAATTTTGAGCTTGGCAGCGCGGGTACGCACCGAAGGCGACAGCTCGCCCGTCATAATGCCCGTGGCAATGCCGTGCGCCCGCAGGCGCTCCACGCCCATGCCGTCGCGAATATTGAAGCGTTTCATCTCTTCGCCGCGCTCGGAGTAGTACACCCCGCCATCGGTGAGCACGCCATCACAATCGGTGAGTACCAGGCGGATGCGGCGGGCGCGGGCAATGAGGTCAGCTGAATTCATAAAAACAAGAAGCAAAAAATAGCCTTGGCGCCTATCGGACGGCCTGGGCCAATCGGCCCGCAAGAACGGCACGGAATGGCAAATGAAAATTGCACTGTAACTATAATTATCACGCAAGGCGTACCTTAGCTGACATAATCTATTATGATGGTATCTTATGAAGAATTCTTTAGCCATAGGGGCTCTAATGGCCCTAACAGTACCCTTCGTCGCCTCTGCCCAGCTCCCTCGGGAGGCTGTAGTAGCCGCCGAAACGGCCTTCGCGGCCCAGACTGCCCAGGAGGGAGCCAAAGCCGCGATTCTGGCCCAAAGCGCCCCCACGGCCATTGTTTCTGAAAAAGGTGTTTGGGTGAATGCCCAGGACTTGTGGAAGCCCCGCCCGGCCCAGACAGGCACGCAGTTGGCCTGGTACCCGGTGCTGGCCGATGCCTCGCAATCGGGCGACTTGGGCTATACCACTGGCCCCTGGGCTTCTGCTGCCAACGACCAGCCTCAGGCAACCGGCGAGTACGTGACGGTATGGCGCAAACAGCCCGATGGCAAGCTGAAATTTGTAATTGATACGCGCATTGAGCGTATTGGCACTGCTCCGGCCAAGGCGGCGGTCGTCCCTCATCCGCGTCTGATGGTTGCGGCCGCCACCCCCAGCACCGCTCCGCCCAACATCGTCATCGACATCGATAAAAAGTTTTCCCTGGCCCAGCAAATGAAGCCGGGCCCCACTTACCAGCAAAGCCTTAGCGCGGAGGCCCGCCTCTACCGGCCCGGCCTGTCGATGATGCAGGGAGCCGCCGCTGCGGCCAACATGCAAAACCTGGACGGTAACTACAGCTTCCTGGTCAACACAGGGTACTTGGCCGCGTCCGGCGATTTGGGCTATGTGGTGGGCACCGTCAGCCGCCCGGCGGGCCTGAAGCATCCTCAGGAAAGCGGCACTTACCTGCGCATCTGGCGCCGTGAAGCCGTGGCCGGCTGGCGCATCGCACTGGAAATATTCGATTTCTCCCCTAGTGCCGTCGCGGCTGATGCCCCCAGCGCCCCGGCCACCGACAACGCCCCGGTATCAGGCCAGATGCCCGCCAAGCCATCCAACTAATTATTGGCTGGTAGTTGCTCGTTGTTAGTTATTTGGCTCAGTACTGATAATGAGCAGCTGCCAGTTTAAACAAATGCCAAACGGCCCCCGTCTGCGAGCAGGCGGGGGCCGTTTTTTTTGATGCGGGAAATCTGAACAGCTACGCGCTGGGAGCCAGGCGCACCACTAGCCCGTCGGTGCGGGGCGTGAGGCGAATCTGGCAGCTCAGGCGGCTGCCTTCGTGCAACACGGGCAGGGTTTCAAGCATATCCAGCTCGTCGTCGCCGGGTTCGGGGAGGGCGGGGCCGGCCAGCACTTCCACGTGGCAGGTGGCGCACAGCGCCATACCGCCGCAGGTAGCCATAATGTTGTAGCCGCTGGCTTTGAGCAGCTCCATCAAGCTCAGGCCCATGTCGGTAGGGCCGATGAGCTCCGTGCGTTGGCCCGGCGCTTCCTCGACGTAGATGCGGATGTCTTCTTCCATAAAGAGAGGTATGAATTATGGGTTAAGAATGATGAGCTGTTGGTTGTCAGGAAGTCAACTCGTAACTCATATTCTTAACTCATAATTTGCTAAAGTGAAGGAGCTCCGTTCACCGTCGTGTACTTGAGGGTGTACTTTTTATCGGGGTAAATGTATTTGAATGCGCCCTGGCACATGAGGGCGGCCTCGTGGAAGCCGCAGAGAATGAGCTTCAGCTTGCCGGGGTAGGTGTTGATGTCGCCGATGGCGAACACGCCCGGCAGCGACGTGCTGTAGGCCTCGGTGTCGACCACGATGGCGTCGTCGGTGAGGTCTAGGCCCCACTCGCCGATGGGACCGAGCTTGGGCGTGAGGCCGAAGAGCGGGATGAAGTGGTCGAGCGGCACGGTTTCGGCGGTGCCGTCGTTGCCGGTGATGGTTACTTCGGCCAGCTTGCCGTTGCCGTGCAGGTGCGTCACATTGGAGCTGAGCACCAGCCTGATTTTGCCGGCATCGGCCAGCGTTTTTACCTTCTCGGCCGAGTCGGCGGCGCCGCGGAAGGTGGTGCCGCGGTGCACCAGGGTCACATCGGCCGCCACGTTGGCCAGGAAATTGGTCCAGTCCAGGGCGGAATCGCCGCCGCCGGCGATGACAATTTTCTGGTCGCGGAAATACTCGGGGTCGCGCACCATGTAATGCACGCCTTTGCCGCCCTCAAACTGCTCGAGGTTTTCCACGGCCGGCTTGCGCGGCTCGAACGAGCCCAGGCCGCCGGCAATGGCCACGGCCTTGCAGTGAATTTCGGTGCCGTCGGTGGTGTAGAGCTGAAACGAGCCGTCGTCGAGCTTGGCGAACCGCTCCACCCGCTCGCCCAGCGTGAAGGTGGGGTGGAAGGGCGCAATCTGCTTCATGAGGTTGTCGACCAGGTCGCCGGCCAGAATCTCAGGAAAGCCCGGAATGTCGTAAATCGGCTTCTTGGGGTAGATTTCGGAGAGCTGGCCGCCGGGCTGGGGCAGGGCATCTACTACGTGGCAGCGAAGCTTGAGCAAACCGGCTTCGAAAACGGCAAACAAGCCGACCGGGCCGGCCCCGACGATGCAGATGTCGGTGGAAATGGTATTGGGCATATGTAGCAAATAGTGCCTGACAAGGCGCCGAGTGAAAAGCGGCCGCACCCCTAAAGAAGCCGTTCGGCAAAGGTACGGTCCGCAACCGGGGCCGCCAACGACGACCCCGGCATTAACAAGCGGAGCGCCCAAATCGTTGGCTGCTAACGGCTATTCGGCCATTGAATTTATTGCGTAGGACGCGGCCAGCGCCGGGTCGTTGGCTGCCTCATCTAAGAATTGTGCGGCTTCCCACATGGTCAGGAACTTACTCACGGGCATGGCTTGGGCGGTAGTCACATCGTCGCAGTAGCGGCGGGTGGGCTGGCCGGGCACGTGCACTTCGGCCACTACGGTTATTCCCCGCGCTACTATCATTTGTTCCACGGCCTGAAAATGCGTCAGCAAGTCCTGGTTGGACTGATTCACGACTTGCATATCGCTGAGAATGCTGAATCCCGGTCGTACTTCGGCTAGTGCCGCCTTCCAGTCGGCCAGGTAATGAGGCAGGGTGGTGGCCCACTGCATCGGTCCAAAATTCTGGTAGAACAGCCGGTTTTTCTCATGTTCAACGGTAAGCTGGTATTCGGCTCGGAAAGCAATAAGACGCATAAAGGCACCAATACATAACAACGCAGGTCCGGATAAATAATGAGGACTCTACGGGACTACAATATTAATACGTAGAATGTTAACATTATCAATGGCTGGCTTATAGGGTGGAGGACAGACCGGCGGTGCGGCTGGCGGGGTGCCGGATTACGAGAGGTTTTTTACCATCGGAACGGCTATTCAAGACTATTCCGTCAGTTAAGATAGGCAGCGGAAAGTAGCACCTTATTCAAAATGTGCTGCATATTATTTGTCAAATAATTGATTACAAGTAATTTAAATGGCAGATAAGTTCTGAATCCAGAGCTACAAGCAATAATTCGAGCGAGAAATAGAGGCAGGTACTAGAAGCCGAGCTGTTGCGTTTATCGGCTGTGGTTTTCGGCCGCCGGGCATTTCGTTGCGTAATGCCTATACTTCGCCCCAGAACCTTGCCTAGCGCTTAATCTATGCCGATATCCGTTTCCGTGGGGCCGCCCGCTTCACGTCTTTTCCATTGCCTCCGACTAGCCGGTGTGCTTTTAGGGTCGATTTCACTGCTAACGGCCTGCGGTTCTGAACCCGCCGAAACCACCGCTACTAAGCTTCCTAGGGATTCTAATGTTGTGGTCGAAACTGTCACGCCCGCAACCGCGCCGCTCCGGGTAAATGTTTTTCTGGAATATTCGGGCGGTATGAAGGGCTTTGTGCCCCGCGGCGGTGCCAGCAAGCCGGCCACCGAATTTCAGCAGCGCATCGGCGCTCTCATTACTGAAACCCAGGTGAGCGCCGCCGTGGCCGACCGCAAGTATTATCTGTGCGAAAACGCGGCGCCTCGCGCGGTGCCCTTTCAGCAGCTGCGCGACGTGGTGCAGGGCGAAGTAAACCAGGCGGCCCTGGGCACGGAACTGCCGCAGATGCTCGAAGGCATTCTCAACATGCCACAGGCCACGCAGCAGGTGAGCGTGGTGATTTCCGACTTTATCTACGGGCCGGCGCGCAAGTCCGACTTCTCGCAGCTGCCGAACCTGATTCGTACTGCTATTGCGCCCGTGAGCCAGAAGCAGCTGGCCGTGGCGGTATTCGGCGAGGCCTCCCGCTTCTACGGCACCTACCACCCGGCCGTGAAAACGCCAGTGGCTAAACGCACCCTCAACGGCGAGAAGGTGCCGTATTACGTGTGGGTGATTGGGCCGCCCGCGCTGGTGGCGCGCTACACGGCCGAGGTATTTAAGAACGCGCCCGCCCAGCAGGCTTTTTTTGGGTTGAAAACGACGACGCCCGCCTTTGCGCCCCTGCTCACCAAGCTCACGGACCCGAAATTAAAGTCGAGCGGCGGCACGGTGTATGCCGAAAACAATGGCCTGACCCTGAACCCTTCCGACGACCCGGTGGACTTTTCGGTTGGTGTGAATTTAGGGGAATTGCCCGCGGCGTGGCAGAAACCGGCATTCCTGGCCCAACATGTGCAGGTGCGCCTGCCCAACGGCCAGGCCGCGCTGCTGCCCAACTCGGTGCGCCTGCTCACCGAAGAGGAGCAGAGCGGCCAGCCGGTGCTGGCGCCCTACACCCACGTACTGCGCCTGCGGGTGAGCAAGCTGGCCGCTCCCACGGCCACGCTCAGCCTGGCGCTGCCCGCCCCGGAAACGCCGGGATGGGTAGCGGCCTGGTCGACTACCAACGACAATACGCCGGCCCCACGCACGTTTGGCCTCGACCAAATCCTGACCGGCGTTCGGCAATCGTATCCCAGCCCGCTGCCGGCCGTATTCACGGTTCAGATTCCCCTCAAAAACGACAAATAACCCGCCTTTTCTTTCATGCAAACATTCTTCACCAGCCTGTACTCGGCCCTGATTTCCATCTTCCAAAGCCAGCGCCCGGCCGACTTCGGCTTGTATAAAACCGACCTGTTTTCGCTTGTGGGGTGGAGTACGCTGGGCGTGGCCCTGCTGCTGGTGCTGGCCTTTTATTACCTGTTCAACTCGGCCTTGCGCACCGGCATGTTCCGCACCACGCACTGGGCCCTGACCCTGGCGCTGGCCGCAGGCCTGGGCACGCTGCTGGCCAACACGCTCAGCAAAAGCCACGGTGCGGAAGTGAGCAGCTACCTCGGCTACTTCATGGTGGTGAACATGCTGGTGGCCGCGTTGTGGTTCCTCCTGTTCTCGGTACTGCTCAAGCGCTGGAGTACGTACGCCCGTACCACGCCATTCGTGGGGCCTTTTTAAGGAAATTAGGAATTAGAAAATGTGAGTTAGGAGTCAGTCCCTGGCCATCTCCGATTCACAAGCGCTAATTCATAATTCATGATTTCTAATTCATAACTCGAAAGAATGAAGCTATTCATCTTTGCCGTAGGCGGCACCGGGGCCCGCGTGCTGCGCTCGCTCACCATGCTGCTGGCCTCGGGCGTGCGCATCCCCAACTGCGACCAGGTGGTGCCGGTGCTCATTGACCCGGACACCCAAAATGGGGACGTGACCCGCACCGTGGCCCTGCTCAAGCGCTACGCCCGCATCCACGAAGCCCTGTACGGCGACGGGCAGAAGGAAAAAGAGGGCTTTTTCAGCCAGCCCATGAACACGCTGGCCCACCTCAACACCGGGGGCTCGGAGGAGCTGCGCGACTCGTTCGTGTACGATTTCGGCGGCATCAGCCAGCCGTTTCGAGACTATCTGAAGTACAACGACCTCTCGGTGGAAAGCCAGGGACTGGTCGATTTGCTGTTTACGCAGGACAGCCTCGCGGCCAACCTCGACGTGGGCTTCCGCGGCTCGCCCAACGTGGGCTCGGTGGTGCTGAACGCGGTGGTGCAGTCCAAGGAAATGCGCTACCTCGCCCAAAGCCTGCAGGAGGGCGACCGCGCCTTTTTCATCAGCTCGATTTTTGGCGGTACCGGCGCGGCCGGTTTCCCGCTGCTAGTGAAAAACCTGCGCGACGGCAACTCCCAGTTGGCCCACCCCGAAGTGCGCCGACGCATGAAAGCCGGCGCGCTGGTGATGCTGCCCTACTTCAAGCTACAGGAGCCTTCGGTGGACGAAAAAGCGGCCGGCCAAGACTTCATCGACTCCAATACCTTCATCACGAAGACCAAAACGGCGCTTTCTTATTACGCCGATAACCTGCAGGGCTTGGAGGCCATGTACTACCTCGGCGACCAGCCCGGCCAGCCCCTGGCCAACCACCCCGGCCGGGCCGAGCAGCGCAACCAGGCGCACTTGCTAGAGCTGCTGGGCGCCCTCGCGGTGCCGCACTTCATGGAAGTGCCTGACAACCAGCTCGACGCCGGCCAGCCGCTCTACCACGAGTTTGGCCTGAAAGCTGACAGCCCGGAAGTGGACTTTGGCCAATTGCCCCCCGACCTGCGCCAGGAAGTGGCCCGCCCGCTGATTCAGCTGCACTACTTCGCCCGTTATTTCCTCAAGCACACGCCCGACGACGCCAAAGCGCCGTACTACGAAGCCGGCAATCTCTCGGCGCAACTGCGTAACAACCGCGCCCTGCGCGAGCTGAGTGACTTTTTTGGGGATTACAACGAATGGATTCGGGAGCTGGGCGTGAACCAGCGCCGCTATACCGCCATCCGCGCCGAGGAGATGGACTTCAACAAAATGGTGGCCGACAAGACGGTGGAAACCGGCATTTTCAGCAAAGGCATCACCCCCGGCTACTTCCGCGACGAGCTGACCAAGGCCGTGGGCAAAGCCACGCTGAGTAACCCCACGGAGAATGAGGCGCTGCGCTGGGTGGTAAAGGCCTTTGAAGAGGCCACGGGCGAGATTCTGGATAAGAAGCTGCAGTATTCGTAGCTCCGGAACCTCACCCCTGCCGGGCACGGCCCCGGCCCCTCTCCAAAAGAGAGGGGAGCCTGACGCTATTTTGCTCAAAACAAACTTGAAACGATAACGGAGGCACTTATGCAGCCAATGGAACATGCCTCTCGGCTCCCCTCTCTTTTGGAGAGGGGCCGGGGGTGAGGTTCCCGCAGGCCGTGCTTCTCTTAATACAAATCATGGCTAAAATCCTGCGTTTGCACGATACCGGTTCCAGCACCCACGAGGGTTGGGGCCCGACTGGTAAAATTGGCCCCCACGAGGTGGAGCGGCTGATGGACCCGCAAGGCGGCCGCGCCGCCAAGGTGGCTGTGTCCATTCCGTCGCCCTTTGCCCGGATGCACCTGGTGGAAACGGCCCTGCGCTTTGTGGGCCAGGGCGGCACACATCAGGATTCGGTGTACCACCAGCTGGTGAGCCACTTCTGGGACGTGTGGGAGATGGTGTTCAACTACCACCAACGCAAGCTGGCCAGCCAGCGCCTGCAAATCCGGGCCTGGCGCAAGGACGACGAACTCGCCAAATTGCGCGCCAACCCCGGCACCCGGCCTCTGGCCGACGTGCTGAGCCTGTACCTCGACGGCCGTTTTGCGAAGCTGACCGAGATGCACCTCATCTACTTCCCCGGCGCCAACGGCGTGCCGCAGCTCATTGGCGGCACCTCGCCGCTCACGCTGTTTTTTCCGGCGCCGAATGTGCGGCCTTTGCCCGTGCAGCGGCCCCAGGGTGGCGGCTATTATTTCGATAACCAGTACGTGGCGCTGGCCAGTCGGGAGTCGGCGTTCCGCGATTTCGTGTACCAGCAGTTTGTGGGCGACCCTACCCTGATGGCCCTAGCCCCGCTCGTGCGTGACACCCTCGACCGGGGCATCCTGCAGAAGTGGGCCATGGAAGGCAGCGCCAACCTCGGCACCTTCCCCGTGCTGACGGACGCTTCCAACAACCAGATTGACGTGGCCGGCGTGCTGCTGCGCGTGCGCCCCGACGAGGGCACCGTGCGCAATTCCGACCTGTTTATTCGGCCCAGCCGGCCCGGCGTGGCCGGTCCGCTGCCCATTGTGCTGCGCCCCGGATTGAAGGCGGTGGGCAAGCGCTACTTCAACGAAACGATGTTTGCCGACAGCGGCGCCATTATTCCCGCCGCTGACCCGCGCCCGCTGAAGGAGCGGACGCTGCCCGGCCCGGAGCTGCCCTACCCGTACCTCACGGTGAACGACCTGCTGGAAGAAACCCTGCTCACCGTGCCCTACGAGGTCGATGAAACGCGTTTCTACTGTGGCAATCTGAAAATCGCGCCCGGCTTCAAGCCCAGCACCTGGCCGCTGCTGCCGCTCAAGTCGGCGTACTTCGACTACTTCTCGGCCCAGGATTTAGCCGAGCACCTGAGCCTGGAGCTAGACCCGGCCTGCGTGCGGGTGCGGCTGCGGGTGCCCGTGAGCGGCGGCGACTTTGTGGATTTTGAGCGGGCATATTACCCGAACCCGCAGGGCGATAACGTGGGCCGCCTGCTGGTGACCAATGTGGCGCTGTCCATCTTCCCCTTCGTAAAGGTGGCCGATGCACCGCAGTACAACGACTTCTACAAAATCATGCTGGTCGATGCCAACAACATCGACCCGAGCATGGTGACTAAGAAAGTCGACCTGAAATTCTGGGTGGACGGCCGCTCGCTGGGCGAAACCGGCACCGGTCAGAGCGCCACCCGCTACGAGCGCACGCCCAAAACCGGCCAGGACGAAGGTAGTACCTACTACGAGGTGCGCGGCACCCACTTCGATTACCTGGAAGTGTTGAATCCGGCTCCGGCGGCCGGCGCCGCCCTGATTATTCCGCGCTGGCCCGAGGTGCGGCAGGGCACGAAGGAATTCCGGTTTGCCATTGACTTCGGCACCACGAATACCCACGTGGCCATGCAGGACAGCCCCGGCCAGGAGCCCAAGCCGTTCAGCTTCGGCCTGAACGACACGCCCGTGGCCTTGCTGAAGAAGGCCACCAACGAGCCCGACCGCAGCGCCTACGAGCGCCTGTACCGCGGCATCGACGACGACCCGGCCAACTTCGTGCAAATCAAGCGCTGGCAGCAGTACCAGGAGCGCGAGTTTGTGCCGCCCATTATTGGGGCCGACAGTTCGCCATATGCCTTCCCGGCACGCACTGCTACTTACGAAGCACCCAACTATGCCACCCAGGAGCTGAGTGTGCTGGGCAATATCAATGTGGCTTTCGGCATCATCACCGAGGAGCAGCGCCGGCCTAACTACCACACCAACCTGAAGTGGGATAATAGCCTGAACCAGGCCAGTACCAACCGCGTGCGGGCTTTCTTCCAGGAAATCCTGCTGCTGTGCCGGGCCAAAGCGGCCCTGAACGGCGCCAATCTGGCGGCCACGCAAATCACCTGGTTTGCCCCGCTGAGCTTCTCGACCTACCAGCGCAACCTGTACCAGCGCGAGTGGGATACGCTGTTTCACAGTCTTTTCCACACCACCAATTCCATGCCCTGCATGGTGGAAAGTACGGCGCCGTACTACTACCTCACCCGGCGCAACATCGTGACGCTGGGGCCGGGCGAAAACGCGGCCTTCATCGACATCGGCGGCGGTACCACCGACGTGCTGCTGTACGCCGACCGCAAGCCGGTGCTTAGCACCTCGTTCCGCTTTGCCGGCAACGACCTGTGGGGCGATGGCGGCGCCGAAGTGCGCGGCTCGAAAGACAACGGCTTGGTGCGCTTCGGCGTGGCCGGGGTGCAGAGCGCGGTGCTTTCGCCGGCGGCCCGCCGGGCCCGTGAATACGTGCTGGTGGCCGAAGGAACCGATAATTTCGGCTCCGAAGACGTGGCCAGCTTCCTGTTCAACTATGACCAGCTGCTGGGCTTTAGTGAGCGGCTGCTGCGGGCTGAGCACCTGCGCGTGCTGTTTTACCTGCACTTTGGGGCGCTGATTTACCACGTGGCGCAGGTGGTGGCGGCCAACGGCCAGCAGCTGCCTCGCTACCTCTGCTTCACGGGCCGCGGCAGCTTGTATGTGCGCCTGTTGGCGGCGGGTTCTAACCTGCAGCCGGTGGAAAAGCTGGCTCGCCTCATCAT
>JAYSZD010000307.1:0-12321 GCA_043738185.1 Hymenobacter sp.
GCCAGGTCCATTTCCATGGTCACGTCGGCGTCGAGCTGCTTGTTGCTCACGTAGGCCACGCCGTCGTAGGTCATGTCGAGGCCGGTGGCCGAAGTTTGCGAGGTCATGTCGAACACATTGCGGGCAAAGTCGCCGCTGCCGGTATGGTTCACGCCGCGGGCCTGCATGGCGAAGGGCAGGGTCAAGTCTTCGTAGCGCAGGCGGCCGTCGGTCATCTTCCAGCCCTTGATGGCGAGGTTTACCTGGCTGGTGTCCTGGCCGGTAGCGGCAGCGGCAGAATCCGAAATCATGATATCCCAGTTGGCCAGCCCGCTTTTCAGCACCCGCAAACTCAGGTCGGGCCGCTCCAGCGCTATGGTTTCGATGTCAATCTGACCGCCGCGCACCACGCTCATCACGTCGAGGCCCACGCGCAGGTTGGGCAGGTAGGCCAGCGTGTCGCGGCTGAAGGAGTCGAGGCCTATCACGCGCAGCTCCCGGATGTTCACGGTCATGTCCGGAAAAGAGCTGAGCAGGCTCACGTCGATGTTGGCGGGGTCGTACTGCACGGTGGCGCGCACGCGCTGGGCAATCTGCTCGTCGGCCAAAGCCCGCAGCTTGTCCTTAAACAGAAAGGGAGCCAGGGCCAACGCCGCCACCAGCACGACCAGGAATACACCGATACCCAAAAGAATTTTCCGCATAGCAGGAGACAGTTAGTAAATCAAAACAAAGGTAGAACCCACACACTACGGCTTTCTTTTCAAGAGTGAGGACAAAATCAGGCCAACCGTGGCAGACACAAAATCACCGCACTTGGCGGGCCCGCCGCTTTTTTGCTACGTCAGCATAAGTCGCATACGGGCCCTGAACCCACTGAAAAGTAATGCAGGACCAATAAAACGGAAGGTGCACAAAATGCTGACAATCAAATGCTGTCAGCGGCTAGCAGCGCCTATTTGACCGCTTGAGTACAATGTTACTCGCTTACGTTCGCGCTGTTACTTCCTCCGTGGCAATGGCCATCTTGAACGCATTCCCAATCAAAAAAGCTCATTATCTGTTCATTTCGGGAAACAAAGCCCTGCTTACGTTAGGTAGAAAACGAAACACATGATTAGATAAATGATAAACTATTACTAAATTTTTATAAATCTGTTTTCCAATTACATTTGCCTGTCTCTGGCTGGATTTTTTTTAAATGTTAGTTCTTGAGCAACTGCCATAGAATGTGACTACTTCACTAGCATAATAATAGCTCAATCAGTGTATTACGACTGAGTAAGCCTGATGTTAAAGTGCGTTTTTCGTTTTCATTTATCTCATGAAGATTTTCTCTGCTTTTTTGGCTGTTGGGCTGGTACTGGCTTTCCATACTGGCCGGGCGCAGGATGCCGCCATGAGCCTGACGGGCAACGTGCGGTCCGATGACCAAAAATCGGTGGCTGGGGCGTCTATCACGATTATTCACCTGCCTTCGGGCGCGCGCTACGCGGCCGCCTCCAACGCCGCCGGTGGGTTTGCCATTACCAACCTGCCGGCGGGTGGCCCCTACCTGATGCGAGTGGGCGAAAGCAGCTACCGGCCCCAAACCCTGGAAAGTATCTTCCTGGAAAAGGGCAAAACGGCCACTTTCACGGTCACGCTCAGCAAGCTCGATACCGAATCTGGCAGCAAAGCCCGCGCTGGTCGCCAAGGCGCTACCACCAGGGTGTATGCCGAAGCCCTGGCAGCGGAAAGTGTGGTCGGCGGCCCGGTTTTAATCACTACGCTGAGCAGTTCGTACAGTCAGGCTAAGGCCCAGCCGCAATCCAGCACCGCCGCCATTGCGGCCACCCCGGTTGTCGTCCTCCCGGCTCCGGCAACCGGCGCCCCCGGCTCCACGGCCAGGTCAGCCATGTCGGCGCGCTACCGGCGCGGCGCCAATGTCAAGCCTGAGCCAACCAAGGGGGCCGCGCCACTCGTCAGTGGCCACTTCGATGCCGCGAGCGGCAACTACATCTACGAAACCGGGCCACCCATCACGCTCTCCCTGCCTTCCGGCACGGTCATTAAGGCCGTCGGCAACAACTCTACCGAAAGCAACCTCTACCGGTTTCTTGCCAACCCGCAGGCAGAAGTCGACACCGTGGACCTCACCCGCGGCTGGTACAATTTCGACCGGGTGTTTTTCCATCCCGGCAAGGCCACGCTCACGGCGGAGTCCATCGGCCAGCTACGCAACATCGCGGCCCTGCTGCGAGCCTTCCCAAAATCCCGCATCAAGCTGGGTGGCTACACCGACAGCACCGGCACCAGCAAGGTCAACCGGCAGCTTAGCGAAGCGCGAGCCCGCACGGCCTGGTCCAGCCTCGTCGATATGGGCATCAGCCCCAGCCGCGTCGACGCCCGTGGCTACGGCCCCCGCTACGCCATCGCGCCCAACACCACCGAAGAAGGCCGGGCCATGAACCGTCGTCTGAGCGTGAAAGTGCTGCAGAAGTAAGGCCCTGATTGCCCCGGCTGCGGGGTGCCGGGCCGTATCTTCGCGGGGCCGGCCGTACTAAATAGCGGTTTGGCAACGTTCTCCCGGTTGCTATGCCCGTATTTCGTTTTCCGTTCTTTGCCCGCACGCGGCTGGCCCTGGTGGCGGGACTACTGCTCGGCAGCGGGGCCGCCGCCAGGGGACAGGACGTGTTTTTTTCGCAACCCTTCGCCACCCGCCTGCATACCAATCCCGCTTTCGCCGGATTGGTCGACGACTATAGCGTCACGCTGAGCTACCGTAACCAGTTTCCGCGCTTGTCCGGCGCCTTCGTCAGCACCCAGGCCGCCGCCGATGTGCGCCTGGACCGGCCAGGCCAGCATCACGCCCTAGGCCTGCTGTTGAACCAGGACCGGAGCGGGGCCGTGGGCTACACCCGCCTGGAGGTGGGCGCGCTCTACGCCTACCACACCCGCCTTAATGAAAAGCTGGCCCTCAGCGGCGGTCTGCGGGCCAGCTACGGCCGCCAGCGCGTTGGATATGATAATTTCGTGTTTGGCGACCAGTTGCTGGAAGATGGCACGGTGGTGGGGCCTTCGGCGGAGCTGCTGGATTTTCAGCCCGTTAACTACCTCAGCCTGGGCACCGGCGCGGTGCTCTACACCGAACAGGGCTGGCTCAGCCTGGCCGGCCAGCACCTCAACCAGCCCAACCTGGGTTTCCAGCGTCAAAGCCAGTTGCCGCTGCTGCTGAGCTTATCGGGCGGCTACAAATTCTTCATCATCAAGCCCGGCACCGGGGTGGCCACTCAGGAGGTGAGCTTCACGCCCGTAGCAGCCTATTCCCGGCAGGGTGGTTCGCAACGCACCGAAACGGGCATGTACTTCACGGCCTCGCCCGTGACGCTGGGGGCAGTTTACCGCAATATTTTTTCACCTGGCAACGTTGGGTCTCAGCACGTACTGGCGGCGGTGGCCGGCATTCAGGCGGGCGGCCTGCGCCTGGGCTACAGCTATGATATGGGAGTGAGCCGCCTGAGTGCCGACCTGGGCGGCGCCCACGAAATAACATTAGCGCTTTATTCGTTTGACCGCCTGGAAAATGCCTATCGTCGGCTAAAACGGCGCGTTTACCCGATGCCGCCTTGTCCGGCATTCTAATTTTTTGTACTATTGTGTCCTAATTGCCCTTGCTAACCCTTCCCTCCTCATAGTAATTTTAACTCTGTTATGAACCTCTCACATTATTTACGCTTGGCCGTAGTGGGTCTGACGCTGGCCAGCTGTGGTCAGGGTGGGCCTCCCACTGCTTCAAAGCCAGGTAAATATTCCTCTACTACGGGCATTGAGTACAACACCGAGCAGGGAATGGCCGTGGCCAACTTCAAATCGGTACCCGAGGGCCCAGGGCTTATATTTATTGAGGGGGGCCGCACGGTGCTGGGCTCACAGTCCGAGGACGTGACCATGACGCACGACAACATCGAGCGCACGGTCACCATTGCCTCGTTCTACATGGACGAAGCCGAAGTAGCCAACATTCACTGGCTCGAATACCTGCACTTTATCCGCACCGACTCGGCCGAAGAATTTTACCGCTCGGCGCTGCCCGACACCACCGTGTGGGCGCGCGACCTGTCGTTCAACGACCCCTATGTCACCTATTACCTGCGTTACCCCGGCTTCCGCTACTTCCCCGTGGTGGGCGTGAGCTGGCTACAGGCCGACGACTATTGCACTTGGCGCACGGCGCAGGTGAACCAGCGCCTGGCTAGTGAAGGCGATGAGGAAAGCGGCCCCAAGAAGAAGGGTGGCTTGTTTAGCCGTAAGAAAAAGGGTGACGCGGCGGATGCTGGCGCCGAAGGCACGGCCAGCAATGGCGGTGACGCGAAGACCAACATTTCCATCGAAAACGGCAACGTGCTGCCCAACTACCGCCTCCCCACCGAGGCCGAGTGGGAGTACGCCGCGCAAGCCCTCGTAGGCACGCAGGAAGTTGGCAACGAAAACCAGGAGGAGAAGCGCATTTATCCTTGGGATGGCAAAACCACCCGCAACGCCTTCGGCAAGACGCAAGGCCAGTTCCTGGCCAACTTCAAGCGGGGCCGCGGCGACTACGCCGGCATTGCCGGTAGCCTGAACGATGGCGCCATGATTACGGAATATATCTACTCGTACCCGCCCAACGACTATGGCCTCTACAACATGGCTGGCAACGTGAACGAGTGGGTGCAGGATGTATACCGCCCCCTCTCGTACCAGGACGTGGAAGACCTGAACCCCTTCCGTCGCAATGGTGTGGCCGACCCGGCCGAGAAATATGACAAGAAAAACTACCAGTCGCTGATTGATGACCACGTGCGCGTGTACAAAGGTGGTTCGTGGCGCGACGTAGCCTACTGGCTGTCGCCCGGCACCCGCCGCTTCATGGCTGAAGATTCGTCCACGGCAACCATCGGTTTCCGTTGCGCGATGATTAACGCAGGCTCAAACAAATAAATCACGGATTCGTCGGATTAACGACGGATTGCACGGATTCTGTAGACGACTTAGTATCAAAAAAGGCTTGCCATCTGGCAAGCCTTTTTTGTTTTACATCTTCATGAGAACGTAGCGGGAGCGTAGGGTGGCGTCTACAAAATCCGTGTAATCCGTCGTTAATCCGACGAATCCGTGATTAGGTTAGGCGCAGGCAATGGTGGCGATGCTGATTTCGGCGGCCCCGGCGGCCAGCAGCACGGCCCCACAAGCTTCGAGGGTGGCACCGGTAGTCAGCACGTCGTCGACGAGGAGAATGCGGCGGCCCGTGACCAGCACCGGGTTGTCTACTTCGAACACCGTGGCCACGTTTTCCCAGCGCTGGGCCCGGTTCTTTTTGGTTTGGGTTTTGGTATTGGTGATGCGGCGCAGAGCGGCGGTGCTGGCCGGCACTTTCAGCCCTTCGGCTAGGCCAGTGGCGAAAGCGGCGGCCTGGTTGTAGCCACGCTTCGCCAGCTTGCGCGGGTGAAGCGGCACGGGCACGATGAGGTCGAAGTCGGCGGCCAGGCCGGCGGCGTGCAGCTCGGCACCGTAGAGCTGGCCCAGGGCGGTGCCCACGTCGCGCTGGCCCTGGTATTTGAGCTCGTGCAGCAGGTTCTGAACGCGGCCGTGGCGCACAAAGCGCAGGTAGCTCAGAGCGTGGCGAATGGGCAATTTGCCCCAGAAGCGCCGGCCCAGCGGGTTTTGCTCGGGCGGCAGCAGGTGGAAATCGGTGTAAGGCAATTCGGCCCGGCAGCCGGTGCAGAGGTGGTTTTCGCCGGTCACCAGCGGCTCGCGGCAGGCCAGGCACAGGCGCGGGAAAATCAGTCCGATGAAATCAGCAGCCAGGGAACGGAGCATGGTAGCGGCAGGGCGAGGTTTTGAGCAGTAATTTTGGAGGAGCAATGTAACCCAGCATTATCTGTCATGCTCAGCATGACGTTCTGCTTCTATAAAAATCCCCCAATGTCCCAAGTAACCGAATTCAACGAGTACCGCCAGCGGATGAACGAAACCATTCTGGCAGCCGACAACAAGGTCATCAAGCGGTTTTTCAACCTCGACACCAACACGTATGCGCCCGGCGCCATCGACGTAAAAACCAAAGAAATGCTGGGCCTGGCCTGCTCCATGGTGCTGCGCTGCGACGACTGCATCAAGTACCACCTCGGCAAGTGCTTCGAGGTGAGCATCGACGACGAGGAGATTTACGAGGTGTTTGCCATTGCCAACATCATCGGCGGCAGTATCGTCATTCCGCACTTCCGCCGCGCCGTGGAGTACTGGGAAATCCTGAAAACGGAGGCCGTGACGCCCGCGCCACCCCACGCCGGGCACGCTGCATGAGCGAGGACCTGAGCCCCCCCGAAAACCACGAATCGGAGGCCGATTTCGAAGCCCGCTGGGAAGAATTGATGCAGGAAATGCAGGCCCGCTTCGGCAAGCGGCCCGACCTGAACGCGCTGCTGCTGCTCATCGGCATTCAGGAGCTGAATCAGGGCATTACCACCTTCACCAAAGAGCAAAAGCAGGATTTGATGCACATTGCCACCTGCCGCCTTTTCAGCCTCAGCGGCCACTACGAGCTGGAGCGCGCGGACCAAGACGGCTGGCCGCACTACAAGCTGCTGCGCCCCGTGCCCTTCGCCAACCTCAAAGAGCAGGAACGCATGCTGAAATGGCACGTGCTGGAGTATTTCCTGCTAGACCCAGGCGACGACTTGTAGCCCGGACTCGCAGAGTGCAGACTACAGGCTGCATTGCCTACAATCAATCATAATGAAAATCATTTCCTACAATGTCAATGGCCTTCGCTCGGCCTTGAGCAAGGGCCTGCTCGACTGGGTGGCCAACGCCGTGCCCGACGTGCTGTGCCTGCAGGAAATCAAGGCCGGGCGCGAGGCGCTGGACGTGTCGGGCTTCGAAGCGCTGGGCTACCGCGCCTACCTGCACCCGGCCCAAAAGCCCGGCTACAGCGGCGTGGCCACGTTCTCGAAAATCGAACCCACAGCCGTGATTCACGGCTGTGGGCAGAGCTGCTACGACGACGAAGGCCGGGTGCTGCGGCTGGATTTCGACAATGTGTCGGTGCTGAACACCTACATGCCCTCGGGCACCAGCGGGCCGGAACGGCAGGCCTTCAAGGTAGAATGGCTGCACTTCTTTCGCGATTACGTGGCCGGATTGAAGGCCGGCAATACGCCGCCGCTGCTCATTGGCGGCGATTTTAACTGCTGCCAGACGGCCATCGACCTGCACAACCCCAAGGCCAACCAGAACAGCCCCGGCTACACGCCCGAGGAGCGGCAGTGGTTCCGGGATTTGCTGGCCGATGGATTCGTGGACACGTTCCGGCACCACCACGGCGAGGCGGTGGGCCACTACTCGTGGTGGAGCTACCGGGCCGGCTCGCGCCAGCGCAACGTGGGCTGGCGCCTCGACCACTGGCTGGCCGACAGCGCCCTGCAACCGCGCCTGACCGGAGCCGGTCTTTTGCCCGACGCGGTGCACTCCGACCACTGCCCGGCCTGGGTGGAGGTGAGGTAGCGCGGACTTTGTAGTCCGCGTCCCTGTCCCATTCGCGGGTCGTTCACGTTTCCGCCGGGGACGCGGACTACAAAGGCCGCGCTACATTCTCCGAACCAAGCGCCCGGCCTTGATGTATCTTTCCTGAACAAGACCTGATTTATGGCGATGCTGACAGAGCGCGGCGCTTCGGCGGCCGAATACCCGGCCCTGGCGCGGGTCCGGACGGAGTTGGAGGCCTTCAAGCGCAAGTTTTACCTGAACCTGCTGGTTCGTGGGCTACTGGTGGCCGTGGGGCTGCTGCTCACGCTGTTTGTGGTGTTCAACGTGCTTGAATACTTCCTGTACCTGCCCACAGTGGTGCGGGCGGGGCTGCTGTTCAGCTTTCTGGCACTGGTAGCGTACAGCTTCGTGCGCTGGATTTGGACGCCGCTAGCAGCCCTCACCAACCTGCGCCGGCTGCTGAGCGACGAGCAGGCCGCCCGCCGGGTAGGGGAGCTTTTTCCAGAGGTTCAGGACCGGCTGCTGAATGCCCTGCAGCTGCAAGGCCAGGCCCGCGACAACGCCTTGATTGCCGCCAGCCTGGAGCAACGGGCTGCCCAGCTGGGCAACATTTCGTTTGCCCAGGGCATCGACATCAAGCAGCAGAGCCGGCCGTTGTGGAAGTACGCCGCCGTGCCGGTAGCCCTGCTGCTGGTGCTGCTGGCCTTTTACCCCAGCTTTCTGGTGCAGGGAACCGAGCGCATCTGGCACTACAAGCGGGCGTATGCGCCGCCGGCACCGTTTCAGTTTGTTATTAAGAACCCGAAGCTGACGGCCTTTCGGGGCGAAGATTTTACGCTGGATGTGGGCGTGGCGGGCGCGGCCCTGCCGGCTGAGGTCAGTATTGCCTACGGCGAAGGCGAGCGCCGCCTGAGAAAGGTAGCGGGCCGCGGCGACCAGTTCCGCTACACGTTTGAGCAGCCCCAGGGCAACGTAACTTTTCAGTTGGAAGGCGCCGGGTTTAACTCACCCGAATACACGCTGACGGTGCTCGAACGGCCCAATCTGCGCGATTTCAAGGTGAATATCACCTACCCGACTTACACTGGCAAGGCCGCCGAAACCATTGCCAACGGCGGCAACCTGACGGTGCCGGAGGGCAGCACCGTGCGCTGGGAATTTGCCACGGCTGCCACCGACGAATTGGCGTTGGTGTTCCAGAATCCGGATGAGGTAGTGGCCGCCCGCGGCGATGACGGCACGTTTGTGGCCACCCGGCGCGTGCTGCGCTCGCAGCCGTATTTGCTGCGCCTGAAAAACCCGGCCAGCCTGAACCGCGACCCGATTTCCTACCAGCTCACGGCCGTGCCCGACTTGGCGCCCACGCTCACGCTGGAGGCGTTTTCGGATACCGTGACGCAGCGTTTTCTGGCTTTGGGCGGCACCGTGCGCGACGATTATGGCCTCACCCGACTGGCGCTGCACTACCGGTTGGTGCGCGGCGGCAATGCCCGGACGGCGGGCAATTACGCCACGCGGCCGCTGGGCCTGCCCACCGAAAGCGCCGGCACCTACGCCTACACCTGGAACCTGAACCCGCTGAACCTGCAGCCCGGCGACCGGCTGGAATACTACGTTGAGGCCTGGGACAACGACGGGGTGCACGGACCCAAATCGAGCCGCACGCGGCCGGTTGAATTCCGCCTGCCCGGCCGGCGCGAAATGCGCGAGGAGCTGAAGGCCGAGGCGCAGTCGGTAGCCAGCCAGATGAGCCAGGCCGCCAAGCAAAGCGAGAAGCTGGAGCGCGAGCTGGCCAAGGCCCAGGACAAGCTCAAGACCAAGCGCGACATGAGCTTCCAGGACCGCAAGCAGCTCGAAAACATGCTGGACGAGAAGCAGCGCATGAACGAGCAAGTGGAGCAGATGCAGAAGATGTTTGAGCAGTTGCAACAGAAGCAGGACCAACTCAGCCCGAAAAGCGAGGAGCTGGCCAAGAAGGCCGAGGAACTCAAGAAGCTCATGAACGACTTGCTCGACCCCGAAACCAAGAAGCTCTACGACAAGCTGCAGAAGCTGCTGGAACAGCAGAAGCAGCCCGATGCCGAGATGCAAAAGCTGCTGCAGCAGCTCGAAAACAAGGAGGACACCTTGCAAAAGGAGCTGGACCGCGCGCTGGAAATGTTCAAGCAAATGCAGCTGGAGCAGAAGGTGGAGGAAACCGCCAACAAGCTGGAGGAGCTGGCCAAAGAGGAGGAGCAGCTGGCTGAGAAAACGGCGCAGAACGACAAAGAAAATCCTGAAAATAAGGCATCGAACCAGGAACAAAAGGCCAAAAACGAGCAGCTGAAGCAGGAGCAGGCCCAAAACCAAAAGGAGTTCGAGGACCTGAAAAAAGAGCTGCAGGAATTGAAGCAGCTGGACAAAGAAACCGGCGACCAGAATGGCATCGACGAGCAGAAGCCCGAGCAGGAGCAGACCGACCAGGACATGGAGGAAAGCCAGCAGCAGCTCGGCAAAAACCAGAATTCCAAGGCCGCCGCCAAGCAGAAAAGCGCCGCCCAGCGCATGAAGCAGATGGCCAAAAAGATGCGCGACCAGATGAGCGAGGAGGAAAGCGACCAGGCCCAGCAGAACATCGACGACCTGCGCGACATCATGGAAAACCTGCTCACGCTCAGCTTCGACCAGGAAGGCCTGATGAAAGATTTCCGCCGGGTGAACCAGTCCGACCCACGCTTCGTGCAGCTGGGCCAGACCCAGCGCAAGCTGCGCGATGACGCCAAAATCATCCAGGATTCGCTGTACGCCCTGGCCAAAAAGGAACCCAAGATTCAGAGCTTCGTGACCCGCGAAGTGGGCGCGATGAACGGCCGCATGGATGAGTCGCTCACCCACATTCAACAGCGCGACCCTGGCCGCGCCACCGCCACCCAGCAGCAGGCCATGACCAGCATGAATAATCTGGCCCTGATGCTGCAAAGCTCCCTCAACCAGATGCAGCAGGAGGCCCAGGCCGGCAAAGGCCAGCCCCAGGACGGCCAGGGCAAGCCCGGCAAGAAAAAAGGCAAGGGCAAAGGGCAGGGCAAAGGCAACAAGCCCGGCCCCGGCGACATGGGCAAAATGCAGCAGCAGCTCAACGAACAGATTCAGAAGCTCTCGCAGAGCGGCAAGTCGGGCCGCGAAATGTCGCAGGAGCTGGCCAAGCTGGCCGGCCAGCAGCAGATGCTGCGCCAAGCCATGCAGCAGCTCGATAAAATGCAGCAGGGCGCTGGCAAGCCCGGCGGCAAGGCGGGCCAAGGCAAAGAAGGTGGCAAGGAAGACCAGGAGGGCGGCGCCAATGGCAAGGACGGCAAAGGGGAGGGGAGCGGCGGCGGCACCGGCGACATCAAAAAGCTAATGGAACAGACCGAAACCGACCTCGTGAACAAGCGGTTGACCCAGGAAACCATCATGCGCCAGCAGCAAATCCTCACCCGCTTGCTGGAAGTGGAAAAGTCGGCCCGTGAGCGCGACCAGGACACCAAGCGCGAAGCCCAATCCGCGCAGGTCAAAACCCCGGTTTTCCCGCCCGGTTTCGATAAATACAAGGCAAACAAAGAACGCCAGACGGAATTACTACGTAGTACACCCCCGAGCCTCACGCCGTACTATCAACGCGAAGTGGGTGAGTACTTTCAGAAGATTAAATAGGCTTCGCCTTACTTGTCGCCTGGTTCCTCTGCTTGCCGCAAACCGGTAAGCGGAAACCTGCCGTACTATATACTACTTTTGCCGCCCCTAACTCGCTGCCGCCCTTCCCATCAAATAGCCTTATGAAGCAGGTAAAAATTCAAATTCCGTCGCTCGTCGAAAACATCCGCGTGGTGGAGAGTTTTATCGATAATTCCAAGGATACCTTTCATATTGAGGACGATATCTATGGTAACATCATGGTGGCCGTGACCGAGGCGGTGAACAATGCCATCCGGCACGGCAACAAGTTCGACAAGGACAAAAACGTCTACCTGTCGCTTTATGTGGAGCCGCAACAGCTAAAATTTGAGATTGAAGACGAAGGTGCCGGCTTTAATTACGACAATCTGGACGACCCCACGGCGCCCGAAAACCTGGAAAACCCCGGCGGCCGGGGCATTTTCCTCATCCGCCACCTGGCCGATGAAGTGGAATTCAGCAAAGAAGGCCGCCGCGTGCAGCTCACGTTTCAGCTCACGGCCGCGCCCGTGGACGAAAGCCCCGCCGCTCCCGACCACCTCGCAGCCTAACGCAGCATGAACAGCCACCCGCCGGTGGGGCCTCCCCACCACGAAACCCCGCCCGGCGACTTGCACCACGAAGCCCCCGGCATCGAGTTTATGGTGGAAGACGCGCCCGAGTTTGAGCTCTCCGACGCCGAGGAGCTCATTGGCTGGATTGAGCGGGTAGCTGCGGTGCACGAGCACCGCATTGTGCAGCTTACGTACATCTTCTGCTCCGACGACTACCTGCACCAGCTCAACGTGGAGTACCTCGACCACGATACGCTGACGGACGTCATCACCTTTGATAACTCGGACGATGCCGACATCATCGAGGGCGATGTGTTTATCAGCGTGGAGCGCGTGCGCGACAACGCCCAGGACCTCGGCGTGAGCTTCCGCGACGAGCTGCACCGCGTCATGATTCATGGCGTGCTGCACCTGCTTGGCTACCACGACAAAGACCTGCTAAGCCAGACGGCCATGCGCGCCAAAGAAGACCACTGCCTTTCGCTACGCACATTTTAGTGCTTCCGCTGTTTGTGATTAACTCTGCCAAACGCCCGCTTTCAGCGGGCGTTTGGCATGTACGGGGCGCCGGGACGCGCTTTCCCCGGCG
>JAYSZD010000308.1:0-4515 GCA_043738185.1 Hymenobacter sp.
TGCAGCTCGCCGCCGGGCGTGGCCAGGCAGGTGTAGGCCCCTTTGAGCACCACCAGGCAGCGGTGCCGCCGGGCAAAATCACGCAGCAGCTCCAGGCGGTGGTAGTCGTCGCGAGCGGGCTCGGTGAGGCGCTCAAATTCTTTGGGGTGAGGCGTGAGCACGGTGTTTTCGGGGAGCAGCGCCAGTAGCTCGCGGTGCCGGCCCAGCAGGTTCAGCGCGTCGGCATCGAGAATGAGGGGCAGCGGCTGGCCGGTTTTGGCGAGGGGCCGGCCGGCCGCTTCGAGCAGCCGCCGCAGCACGGCGAGGCTGGCGGCGTTCTGCCCCAGGCCGGGACCGATGGCTACGGTCTGGTACGGTGTCAGGTCGGGCAATTCGCTGATGTGGTCGGGCTGGGCATCGGTCAGGCACATGGCTTCGGGCTGGCTGATTTGGAGGATGTCGTAGCCGCAGCCGGGCACGTGGGCCGTGAGCAGGCCCACGCCGCCCCGCAGGCAGGCGCCCGCCGCCAGCACAGCGGCGCCCATTTTGCCCCGGCTGCCGGCCAGCAGCAGCGCGTGCCCAAACGTGCCCTTGTGGCCGAATTTGGGCCGTGGCGGCAACTGGCCAGCCACGGTGGCCGCATCGGTATAGTGCCAGGGGGTGGCGGAGCTGGCAATAAAACCGGGGCTTAAGTCAATGTCCTCCACCTGCCACTCGCCCACGAACTCCGCATTCTGCGGCAGCAGAAAAGCCAGCTTGGGCAGGCCGAAACTCACGGTATGCCGCGCCCGCACTACGGCGCTATCGGTCGGCTGGGGCGCCTCGGCGAAGAGGCCGCTGGGCATATCCACGGCCAGCACGCGGGCCCGCGCCTGGTTGAGGTGCTGCACCACGGCGGCGGCCAGGCCCGCCAGCGGCCGGCTCAGGCCGGTGCCAAACAGGGCATCAACCACCACGGTATCGG
The DNA here is from genome assembly GCA_043738185.1 of Hymenobacter sp. Lineage (GTDB taxonomy): Bacteria > Bacteroidota > Bacteroidia > Cytophagales > Hymenobacteraceae > Hymenobacter. The sequence continues at coordinate 944 of JAYSZD010000308.1, forward strand.
CGGAAATGGCGGGTAGGGCTTCGGCGCTGATTTCGGCCACGGGCACGGCGGCAGGCAGGTGCTGGCGGTTGTGCTGCCAGTCGGGGGAGTAGCAGCTGGCGGGCAGCAGGGCCACGCGCACCCGGAAGTGGGCCTCGTGGAGCAGGCGGGCCAGGGCCAGGCCGTCGCCGCCGTTGTTGCCAGGCCCGCAGAGCAGCAGCGTGTCAGTGGGCACCTGACCGTAGCCGTCCTGGCCGTAAAACCAGAACAGCAGTGCCTGGGCGGCGCGCTCCATCAGCTGCGTCGAGCTGAGGCCCTGCTCGGTGATGGTGGCCTGGTCGAGGGCGCGGGTTTGGGCGGCGGTGAGAATTTTCATGGCGGCGTGAGGGCGGCGTAATAATAATGAAAAACCTACTTTTATGCATGCAAGAAACCACCCGCGTCTTCACCGTTCCCGGCCTGGGCAGCTCGGGTCCTGACCATTGGCAAACGTATTTTGAGCGCACGCAGCCGGATATCGCGCGCATCGAGCAGCGCGAATGGGACGTGCCCGACCGTGCCGAATGGGTGGAGCGCCTCGAAGCCGCCCTCGATGGCCAGGATTTGAGCCAGGTGGTGTTGGTGGCCCACAGCCTGGGCTGCGTCACCGTGGCGCACTGGGCCGGCAAGTACGGCCACCGTATCAAGGGCGCATTGCTGGTAGCGCCCAGCGACGTCGAGACTGCGCATTACGCCGCGTTTCCTACCACTGGTTTTGCCCCGATGCCGCTGGCCCGGCTGCCTTTCCCCAGCAAAGTCGTGTTCAGCCAGAACGACGAGTGGGTGAGCCCCGCCCGCGCCCGGCAAATGGCCGAGGCCTGGGGCAGCGAGCTGGTGGACCTCGGCGCGGCCGGCCACATCAACACCGATAGCGGCTATGGGGAGTGGCCGGTCGGGCTAGCGCTGCTGGAAGAATGGCGGTAATCCGGCAATAGCTGAAAAGAGAAAGGGAGCTGACCATGTGGTCAGCCCCCTTTCTCTTTTCTCCGTTTTTTCAGCTGCTGGCCCCCAGGTAGGCCGGCCGTTACTGCCATTTGGTCGGCCGCGGGCCGCGGGAAGGTGCTGAGCTGCTGCAGCTGTCCGACCAGGGAGCGGCTCCCGGGCATGCCAGCCACCACCGTTTCGTATACCGTCAGGCCGGCGTAGCCCGCGGCGCGGACCGTGACGGGGGCGTTAAGCCGGAACTCACGCGCACGAGCTGTAGGGTGAGCTTGCTCCATTTGCTGGCTACGGCCGCATCGTGGGAGCTGGCCGGCGCCGATTCGGGGGCTACCTCCTGGTCGCTTTGGCAGCTTTAAAGCCCCGACAGGGCCAGCGCCACGCTACAACCGGCCAACCGCCGAGTAGTGAAAGAGCGGAGAGGAGCAGTCATGTCGTTAAGGGTAAAAGAAGGGGAGCAGTCGGTTGGAGTGTCATTGGACTTGTTTCTAAATTAAATTTCTCGAAAAAGTCTGTCATGCTGAGCTTGTCGAAGCATGACAGACGGTTTTGATTTTTCTTGTTTTTAAGAACAAGTCTACTGGGTATTGTGAGTGGAAAAGCTTTTTAGTCAAAACTCAAATTTTTGAGTGAGAAACGCCCTCCTGGGGCCCGGCCACCAGATGGCAGACGGGCCCTTTTCAAGAAGGCACTATTCTATCACCACGCGCTGCACCACGGTCTGGCCGCCGGGCAGCGTCACGCGCAGCGCGTACACACCCGTGGCCAGTCCTTGCAGGCTCATCGTGGTTTCGGTGGTGGGCAATGCCAGCGTACGCATCTGCTGGCCAATGGCGTTGAACAGCACGGCCGAAGCCGCCCCGCCCGCTGGCCGGCTCACGGTGAGCCGGTCTTTGGCCGGGTTGGGGTAGGCCCGCACCTGGGCGGCCAGCGCAGCCGAGTTTGTTGCCAGCACGGTGCCGGGGCGCAGGTGGAGCACAAAACGACCGGACAGGTGGCGGGTGGCGGCCGAGAAGGCGTAGCCGGCCACCGGCAGCTGGCGCAGGTCGTGGCGGGTGCCGGTCAGGTTGTCCACCAGCTCCACGCGCACGCCCGATGGCATGTTGGCCAGGCGCGGGGCCGTCAGGGCGAAGCTTCCGGGCTGGGGCACGTCTACCGTCAGCGGTACCACTACTTCCTCGTTGGCCAGCACGGGCAGGCCATTGACGGCCAGCACCTCGCCCGTAGCCGCCACTGAGGCCAGGTTCAGGCCCGTGGTGTTGAGCAGCTTCTGGGCGTCGTAGCGAGCGTCGAACCCTGCGGTGGCCCCGGCTTCAAAGTAGACGAAGGTGGGCTCGTGGGTGCCGGGGGCGTCCACGAGGTCCAGCTGTACGGCGGGCCGGGTGTCGGCCGTGGGGCGGTTGAAGGCAGGATTCTCGTAACTGGTCACGCGCCAGCTGTTCTGGAAGCTGAAGCCGGGCACCGACTGGCTCACCCGCAGGAAAAAGCCCTGCATGGCCGGGATGCGGCCATCGGTCAGCGTGCCAAATCCGTTCTGGTAGAACCGGTAGGTGCCGTCGTAGCGGCTGCTCGACGCGTACACGTACACGGCGTCCAGCACGCCGGCCGGCAGGTCGGGGCGGGCCAGGTTCCAGTCGAGCGGGGCGGGGTAGGGGTTGCCCAGCATCTGCCAGCCCGCGTTGGCCTCAGGGCCACGCGTGAGCGGGCCCACCGGCACGGTGCCATTGCCAAGCGTCCCGGTCAGGGCCACCGTTTCGTTGGCGCCGATATTTACCGTGTAGCCACGGCCCGGCGTCAGGGAAGTGGCCAGCGTAGTGGGCGAGAAGAAGCCGAATCCAAAGCCCTGCGTCGCGGCCGAGGTGGCCGTCAGGCGGGTCTCGTCGTAGCCGTACACGGTGGGGAAGGGCTTCACGCTGCCCGGATTGGGAGCCGTGTTGAAGGCCGGATTAACCACGGGTGTGAAGCCGGCCGTGGCCAGGTTGCCGACCGTGGCTGTCTGCACGGGCGAGCTGTAGTGGCGGTAGCCCAGGCCAGGGTTGCGGCTGGGGTCGATGGCCCGCTGCACGGTAGCGTTGCCGCTCACCGCGCCCGCGCCGTTGTTAACCACCATTGCCGTGCCGCCGGCATCAGAAAGCAGGGTGAAGGTCCGGCCGCCGGTGGCCAGCACACCATTGAGCGTGAGCAGGCGCTGCACGTCGGCCGGGCCGCTCAGGGCGGCGCCGCTGCTGCCGATGGTCAGGTTCCAGAAGCTGGTGCGGCTGGTGCCACCCAGCGTCTGGCCGTCCACGCCGCTCAGGCTAACCAAGCCGCCGGTGGCGCTGAAGGTACCGTTGTTGCCGAAGCTGCCGGTGAGCGTCAGCGTACCGCCGCTTTGCGACAGCGTAGCCCCGTTGTTCAGGGTCAGCGACTTTACATCGGCCATGCCGGCGCTCAGCACCGGGTAGCGCGGGGCACCGGCCGGGATGGTGGCATCGAGCGTGCCGGTAGGCACGCCCCCGGTCCAGTTGGCGGCCGTGAACCAGGCGGTGCTTTCCGCGCCGGTCCAAGTGGTTAGCGTAATTGGAACTACATACTGGATGCTGAATTGGCTGGCGGCCGAATTGCCGTTGCCGGCC
>JAYSZD010000309.1:0-1853 GCA_043738185.1 Hymenobacter sp.
GGGCAAATTGCCTAAAATCCCCCATTTTTACGTCGGTTACCGGTTGCAGCAGGCTAGTAGCCGTTGCCGCCGGCAACTAAGTTTGTTTTCATAGCTCAGAAAGACCCGCGCCTTTGGTACGGGTTTTTTTTGGCCCGCCTCCGATTAAGCCCATTAGTCCGATTGACTACCGGTGGCCAAGCCAGTTTTCCGGGTTCAGGTTGGAGGAGTTGTGCCACACCTGAAACTGTACCTCGGAGGTTCCCTCCACATCGGTAGCTACCGTGCCAATGACTTCGCGGGCGCTCACGCGCTGGCCTTCGCGCACACTCACCGAGCGCAGCTTGGCATACACCGTGAAGAAGTCGCCGTGCTGAATCATGACGATGGTGTTCATGCCCGCAATGTTGGCAATGGTGAGCACCTTGCCGTCGTAGCAAGACCGCACGGCCTCACCTGCCCCGGTCTGGATGTCCACCCCGCGATTTTCCACCGTCACGTTGCGCAGCACCGGGTGCGGGTGCCGCCCAAAGCGCTGGCTGATGAAGCCGCGGCTCACAGGCCAGGGCAGCCGGCCGCGGTTGCCGGAAAAAGAAGAGGAGAGCACGGCCGTTTCGGGCGTGAGGGCAATGCGCACGGCCCGGCGGTCAGCGGCGGTTTCGGCGGCCGTTTCGGGCGCGTCGTTTTCGGGCGCGGCGGTGGTATTGTCTTCGGCTTCTTCCGTGGTGCTGGCCACGGTTTCGGGCTCGCGGCGCGGGCGAGTGGGGCCGGCTCCGCCCCCGGCGTTGCGGGCGGCAGTGGCCCGGCGGGCGGCACTAGCAGCCGCCAGGTTGGCTTCGCGTCGGGCAGCCAGGCGGGCGACGCGGGCGGCACGGGCTATTTCTTCGCGCACCCGCACCGCAATCAGGTTGTCGAGGCGGTTGACTGCTTGGCGGCGCTCTTCCAGTTCCTGGCGCAGGCCCTGCTCCTGCTGGCTGAGCTGCTGCACCATGTCGTCTTCTTTGGATTTCAGGGTGAGCAGGTTTTTGTTTTCGCTGAGCTGGGTATTGAGCAGGCTGCTTTTGCGCTGCTGCTGCTGCGTGAGGCCCGAAAGCTGCTGGTGCAGCCGCTGTTGCGTGCCCACAATGCGGGCCGCCTGCCGCTGCCGCTCCTCGGTGTATTGCCGGATGTAGCGCAGCCGTAGCGCGAACTGATTGAACGACTCGGCCGCGAACAGAAACATCAGCCGATTGAACCCGCTGGCCGTTTTGGAAGCGGTATAAAGCAGCCGCGCATACTCGGCCTTAAGTTCGCGCAGGGTTTGCTGGGTTTTCAGCACCTGGCCGGCGGTCTGGTGCACGTTGGTTTCGATGCCCTGCAGCTGGGTCGAAATGCCGCGGATGACTTGCTTCTTCTGCGTCAGCTTGGCCGTGATGACGTTGAGCTGGCCCAGGCTCACCTTTTTCCGGGCCTGGGTTTGGTCCAGGGCCTGGCTGGTTTGCTGAATCTGGCGCAGGTTGGCCCGGCGCTCGCGCTCCAGTTGCGCTTTGCTCTTAAGCCGGGTGCTGCGCGTGGTGGCGGGCCGGGCGCTACGGCGGGTTGTTTTGGACGGCTGCTTGGCTTTCGTGGTCGTCTTCGTCGTTTTCTTTTGGGGGCGCTGCTGCGCCGCCACAGGAGCCGCCAGCCACAGGCCCAGCAGGGCCACCAGCCACCAGTGCCCATTTGCCAAGCCCGCGCGGGACTGACCCGGGCCGCCCTTCTTATTATCAGCCGTTCGTACCTGCTTATTCAACGCGCACCGGTCCTAAAGTATGCTCATTATTTCCGGCGCTTGTAGCCCTTGGGCACCGTGAAGGGGAACGCCAGCCGCTCGCGCCCGGCGTTCACTTTGGTGT
>JAYSZD010000310.1:0-1851 GCA_043738185.1 Hymenobacter sp.
CTTGAAGAAGACGACCGGGTCCAGCGAGGGCTGCCCGGTATGGCTGTAGACCGGACGGGTCTGCTGGCGCAAAACCGCCCAATCCAGCACATCGCGCAAGCGGCGGTAGAAATTATGCTTGGGCACGCGCTCCGAGAGGCGAAAGTGCGTGCTGACTTTATCGTGAAAGTGTTTCTGGCCCTGCATCCACTTTATACGGGTCGCCTATCCCTCAGGTACTTCTGCAACAACCACCTTCCTTATCGAAACTAAGACTGAGAATTCAGCAACATTTTGATAACATCACATAGGTATCGATAAGTAAGAATTAAGTAGTCACGCAAAAGTAACCGTATAGTTTTTACCAATTCGATTCAAGACGTGTTCGATGCGCTGGAGCAAGGCGTGGTCGGACTGGTAGTCCTCTGGCCGCACCCAGTAGTGCTTGCAGCGGTGCCAGAGCAGTTCGATGTGGTTGAGCTCCGGACTATAAGGCGGCAAGAACAGGAGCGTCAAGCCTTTGGCCGCCCATTCGGCGTGGCAGGCGCGAACCACGTGCGCCCGGTGAATCGAGGCGTTGTCCAGCACCAGGACGGTGGGGCGGTCCAGGGACTGGGCGAAGTCCGTGACGGCCAGCACGAACAGGTCGGCGGTGAGGGCCCCGGCCCGCACGTAGGCCTGCAGGGGTTGGCTGGGGGCGTGGGCCTGCCAGAAGCCGAGCACGGAGTGTCCGCCGCTGCCGCGGACGGCGGGCAGCGCCACCGGCGGCTGGCCCCGGCGCTGCCAGGCGTAGGGCACGGGGGCCTGGCGCGAGAAGCGGCACTCGTCCACGTAGACCACGGCCACTTCGCCGCGGGCTTCGGCCCGGTGCAGGTCCCGCAACCGGGCCTGGCAGGCAGCGAAGGCGGCCGGGTCGCGCTGGGCCCGCAAGGAGCGCCGGCAGCGCTTCCAGGCGTAGCCGGCGGCCCGCGCCATCCGGCGCAAGGTGCTTAGATGCAGCTTGACGCCGAAAGCGCGGCGCAGGCGCGGAATCCAGCGCCGCAACTGTTGGGTGGCGGGGCCGAGCCAGGCGCTTACTTTTTTTGGGCCGCCGGGGGTAGTTTGGGGGGGCGGCCGGCCCGTTGGCCTTCCAGCAAGCCGGCCAAGCCCTGGTCGCACCACGCGCTAAGCCACCCGTGGACGGTGGCGTAGCGGACGGCAAAGAAGGCCGCCAATTGGTTCAAGGTTTGGCCTCGGTGGTGGCCCAGCACGGCTTGGGCGCGGCGGCGCTGGCGGGGATGACGGGCGTGGTGGCTGCACGCGTCGAGGGTGATGACTTCGTCAGGGGTCAGGGCAAGGGGGGCACGCATGTGCCAAAATTACTGCTCCTCTTTTTATGCGATTACTTTTGCGTGACTACTTAATACTCTATTTAAGCAACTTGGGATTGTCTTTGTACTGGTCGGGACAAAGTATTTTATAGAAGGTATATGACAGGCTGATACCGCTATAGTAATACCAATCTTGGTCGTTTCGATTGACTAGTAGTTGGTCCTGCTGACTTAAATGGTCAAGCTCATCTATAAACGCCTTGCGCACCCCGGACTCCAATCCAAGGTTGAGGTGCTCCGAAAGGGCGTATTTAATACCTACACCGGCCGGTATGGCGAAACCCAGCATACCGCCTTTGCCTTGGTATTCGCTGCCAGCCAAAATATTGTTGCTGACGGTGGTGGTATTGGCATAGAACGCCGCCAAACCCACGAAAACGTACGGGGTGAAATGTATTTTATCGGTGCGTTTGTGGTAGTCTCTGAAGTTATACTCCATCACAGCCGAGGCTTCGAGCAACCCGCCCTTGGTGTTGGCCTGCCGATAATTCTGCAAAGGCGG
>JAYSZD010000311.1:0-4504 GCA_043738185.1 Hymenobacter sp.
CAACGGCGATGTGCTCACCGCCAGCCAGTTCCTCAACCTGTTCCTGTTCCCGCCCGCTCAGCAGTACACGCTGGTGAACAAGCTGAGCGGCGGTGAAAAGCGCCGCCTGCAACTGTTGCGCGTGCTCATCAAAAACCCCAACTTCCTCATTCTTGACGAGCCGACCAACGACCTGGACCTGGCCACGCTCAACATTCTGGAAGACTTCCTGCTGCACTTCACCGGCTGCCTGCTCATCGTGAGCCACGACCGGTACTTCCTCGACCACCTCGCCGAGCACCTCTTCGTGCTCGAGCCCGGCGGGGCCGTCCTCAACTTCCCCGGCAACTACACCGACTACCGCGAATACCTCGAAGAGCGCGAAGCCGAAGCCGCCATTGAGGCCGAAGAGAAGGCCGCCAAAGCCGCCCGCGCCGCCGCCAAACTAGCCGCGCCTGCGCCGGTGAGTACATCCGTGGCCCCGTCGCCGCAAAAGCGCCGCGCCACTTTCGCCGAGAAAAAGGAGTACGAGCAGCTCGAAAAAGCCATGGTGACTTTAGAAACCGAGAAGCAGGAAATCACTGCTAAATTGAACGGCGGCAGCGGCAGCCCGCAGGATTTCGCGGCTTGGGGCGCCCGTTTGCAGGCGCTGAATCAGGAACTGGAGACGCAAGAGCTGCGCTGGCTAGAGCTGGCGGAGTTGGGGTAGGTTACTCGTGGCTAGCATAAAAGGGCCGCTGCTATTGTGTCGCAGCGGCCCTTTTACATTCTGTGTCGGCTTTGTTAATCCTTTTGTTTTAGAAGTTCGACCTCAATCTTTACCATAAAGCGGTACCTATCAAGACCGCTATTTGACTGCTCGAACTTCTTCCAATTCTCATCACCAATACGACTCCACAGACATTGCTCTTTGCGATTGAATGGGGGGCGCATAGTCAGGCCGGATGGAATATAATTATCCATGTACGACATCGGATGGAAATCCATTGTCGCAAATTCTAAGGCCACAAAATAGCCTTTCTTTGGAGTAGTAATATCATATGCGCTCAAATCTTTTGTGTACCATCCACTTTCTTCAAGAGGCTCGTATAAAACGTTTTCGGTAAGAATATCGAAACTCGGGGCTGCGCTGGCACCATCAATACCGTAAATATGAACCCGGAAAGGTTGGCGAGGAAAGCCATTCTCGCCAATGAAAAAAGAAACAGTCCGCATTTTACCAAGGCGCATTCCCTTTTCGCCTTTTATAAGAAAAGCGTATTGTGTACCTGGCGTTCCATCAATAGTTTCTGCCTTCAATGGCGGCGTTATTTGTTTTGCGGCTACCCCACATGGCCCCGTCTTTATAACAGGGTCAAACGGACGCGGCTCCATTTCAATTTGGAGCAAAGTTGTTTGGCCGGTTTTAATTAAAACAGCCTTACGGCAATATCCCAAAGTCATGCAAATCAGCGAATCTTGTTGATTTCTGAGTGAGCCCTCCATTTGAAAATAACCTTCTTCGTTTGATAGCGCACCAATATCGGTATCGCGCAGTCCAAGGGAAGCAAACGGTACGGGCATCTTAGTCACAGCATCCACCACCCGCCCGCTAATCCGCACTTCCTGTGCCCATCCCAGCAGCGGCAGGAGTAGCAGACACAATAGACCAAGTTGTGGTAGAAGCTTTTTCATGCTCCGAAAGTAATTCCGAAAAGCAGTTACTGTAAAGCCGCTGCCCCAGCAATCGCACCACACGCTTCACCCGCGCCTACCGCCGCACACGCACCTGCGCGAATTCCAGCGGCACGAGGCCACTGCCCACCGGGGCCTGCACCACGAGCGCATCGGCGGCATCGTAGCGGGGGAAATAGAGGTAGCCGCGTACCTGCTCGCCGGGCGCCAGCGTGACTTTACGCAGGGCGTACTCCTGAAGCATGGCGGCGCGCTGGCGCAATACTTCGGAAGTCACGGCGTGGCCTACTTTGGCGGCGGTGGAAATGGCGCTGTAGGTTACGGCCGCGTCGCGGATGGTGGTGCGGCTTTCGTACTGGGCACGGGTTTCGCTTTTGCCGATGCTCGCTACGTCGGTTGCCACACTGGCCACGCTCAGCGCCACACCCAGCCAGTCGATACGGGCGGCTTTGGCGGCCTCTTTTTCGGCGCGTTCGCGCAAGGAGGTTATTTCCGGCTCCGGGTCAAAGGCCGGTACTTCGTGGGGCGGCAGCGGGGGCAGCGGCAGGGCCATGCTGGCGGCGGCCACGGCGGCCGTCACCTCCTCGCCGGGCAATGGTTTGGGCCTCCGGGGTCGCCGGCCGGACGCGACGGCGGGGGCTGGTACGCGACGGGCCTGGTACTGAAACCCCACGGGGTCCACAGTGAGCGGCTGGCTCGTGGGGTTGTAATATTCGGCTTCAAATACTACCCGCGTGGGCTCGTAACACACAAAGCTGAGGCGCACTTCCACGCTGTCGGCCACGGTGAGGGCCTGCTCGCGGCCCTCGGCAAACAGGCCGGTGGACCGGACGGGCTTCAGGGCCAGCTCGTAGGTGGGGGCGCAGGCGGTGGTGGCCAGCCCCAGCACGGCCAGCAAGCTCAGGGAGCGAAAGTAGAGGGGCAGCATCGGGGCGGGCAAGCTGGAAAGTGCTTGCCAGGGGAAGATACGAAACCAACTCCCACGGTTGCATCGCCAGCCGGTGGCGCTCGGCACTTGCGCCCGCTCCAAACCACTCAAGTCAGCCCCCAGAAGTGCTGCCATACCGGCGTGAGCGCTAAGTAGCCGCGCCACTTCGCGCAGGGAATTCCTACGCTGAATAATGGCGTCTGGCAGTCTTTTACGGCTGCCGGGCCCGCAGCTGGGTAAAGTCCAGCGTGGTGCCTTCGCGCAGGCCGGGGGCCGAAATACGGAGCAGGTCGGCTTGGTCCAGACGCGGGAAAAATACGTAGCCGCGCAGCCGCTGGCCGGGGTCCACGGTGTTGCGGCGCAAGGCCTGGCTACGAAGCTCTTCTAGTTGGGCACGGTGCTGGTCGGCGGCGGCGGCGGCTTCCAGGCGCTGGCGGGTGTAGTAGGCATTTTCGTCGTTTTGCCGGGCTTCGCGGGCCTCTTCCTGCTCTTTAGTCTCCTTCTTTTTTATACTCGCCAGGTCTTCCACTACGTGGCTCAGGCCGGTCAGCAATTCACCGCCACTCACGTGGGTGGCGGCGGCCGACTCTTCGGCCACGCGCCTGGTCAGGTTCTGAATTTGCGGCTCCGGGTCGAAGGCAGCAAGCCGGCCGGGCAATTGAGAAGCAGCCACGGTAGAGGCCACAGGCTGGGTAGCCACGGGCTGAAAATAAAAGTCGGTAGGTCCTACCGTCAGCGCCCGACGGGAAATATTCCGAAAATCAACGTCAAATACCAGCCGGTCCGCATCGTAGCGAATAAAATTGATGCGCACGTCCACGCTGTCCTGCTGCTCGTGGACTGTTTCAGACCCATCGCTCCACACCCCCGAACCCCGAACGGGACGCATCGTTAAAAAATAGGAAGGGCCACAGGAAGTCAGCGCCGCAGCAAAGGCCAGCGCAGCTATCAAACGGGCAGGAAAACGCATGCTGAGAACAGTGTATAGTGAGTAGAATCCGTGTAGATGAGTCTTCTTACTCGCTTTTGGTTGCACCGGCTAACTCCGCAGGCAGCGTAAACTATCCGACCGCATTAACGCCAAACGGCCAAGTGCGGCGCACCGCGTCCAGCGGCACCGCCCCAAATACGTGCGCAAACGCCTCGCCCCGCGAAGCCACCCACTCCCGCTCCACGCGCACGCCGGCCGCCGCCAGCGCGGCCTCGTCCCACTCCAGCAACACCAAATCGGCCCGCCCGGCATAGTACCGGCGGGCCGTTTCCAGAATCTGGTGCTGCTCCGAAGAATGAATGAAACCTTCGGCCGCCAGGTCGGAGCTGGCGAAGGAGCCGGTTTGCTGGGCGCGGTGCCAGTCGGCGGGCTCGGCGAGGCGGTAAAGCATTTTTGGTTGGTTGGTTGGTTGGTTGCTAAAAGATGAACGTCATGCTGAGCGCAGTCGAAGCATCTCTACCGCGTAACTAATCCTGACGATTGGATTACTGCTGCGGTAGAGATGCTTCGGCTGCGCTCAGCATGACGTTCATTTTATTTCGTTCCTACGAAACCGGTCAACCTACGCTTTCCACAGCTCCTGCTGCACCTGCTTGCCCACGGTGAGCATGATGCGCACGGGACTGGGAATGAGAGTGATGCGGGCTTCCTTGCCGGGATATTTCTCGGAATCAACCCAGACGCCTTCTTTAGGCGAGGGCGTGGAGCCGGGCGTGCTGGGCAGGTAGGCGGTGGGCAGCAGCACGTCGGTGTCCGATTTCAGGTCGGTGTGCACTTTGTCGAGGGCCGCTTCCAGAAACTCGCCGTACTCGTCGTTGAAGTCGTCCTCCAAATCGTGAAGGGCCTCTTCCACGTCATCGTAGCGCGCATCGTCGTACTTGAGGGTGTGCAGCTCAGCCTTCTTTTCAATCAGGGCCACAAGGGCTTGGTTT
>JAYSZD010000312.1:0-1850 GCA_043738185.1 Hymenobacter sp.
CACTTCTGGAATATACTTCTCTAAACGTATCGACTTCGTCATGGAACATACCATTGACCTTAATCGCGAAATCCGGTGGTACCTGTGGCAACCGCCAGTAAACGAGAAGGATTATTGGCAGCCATAACAATGCTGCAATTTTATTTATGCTCTGCATGATAATTAAAACCAAAACCCCCGCGCCAGCCAAAGCCGACGCGGGGGTTTCTGTTGTTACTTAGGCAGCAGCCAAACTACTACATATTGTTCACAATCTCCTGGCCGAATTCGCTGGTTTTGAGCAGCGTGGCGCCTTCCATTTGGCGTTCGAAGTCGTAGGTGACGCGCTTGCTGGCGATGGCAGCTTCGAGGCCTTTGTTGATGAGGGCGGCAGCTTCTTTCCAGCCCAGGTGCTCCAACATCATCACACCGGACAGGATAACCGAGCCGGGGTTCACCTTGTCCTGGTTGGCGTACTTGGGCGCGGTACCGTGGGTGGCTTCGAAGATGGCGTGGCCAGTCACGTAGTTGATGTTGGCACCCGGCGCGATGCCGATGCCGCCCACGATGGCCGCCAGCGCGTCGGAGATATAGTCGCCGTTCAGGTTCAGCGTGGCTACTACCGAGTACTCGGCGGGGCGCAGCAGAATCTGTTGTAGGAAGGCATCGGCAATGCTGTCCTTGATGATGAGCTTGCCCTGGTCCACGGCCTGCTTTTGCAGGGCATCGGCCACGGCCACGCCTTGCTTGGCCACTATTTTATCGTACTGCGCCCAGGTAAACACCTTGCTGCCAAATTCCTTCTCGGCCAGCTCGTAGCCCCAGGTTTTGAAGGCGCCTTCGGTAAACTTCATGATGTTGCCCTTGTGCACGATGGTCACCGAGGGCTTTTTGTGCAGCAGCGCATAGTTGATGGCCGCGCGCACGAGGCGCTCGGTGCCTTCCTTGCTCACGGGCTTGATGCCGAACGAGGACGAATCGGGGAAGCGGATTTTCTTCACACCCATCTCATCCTGCAGGAATTCCAGCATTTTCTGGGCCTGCGGCGTGCCGTTCATGTACTCGATACCGGCGTAGATGTCCTCGGTGTTCTCGCGGAAGATGACCATGTCAGTCAGCTCCGGGTGGCGCACGGGCGAGGGCACGCCGTCGTAGTAGCGCACCGGGCGCACGCAGGCATACAGGTCCAGCTCCTGGCGCAGGGCCACGTTGAGGGAGCGGATGCCGCCGCCCACGGGCGTAGTCAGGGGGCCTTTGATGCCCACGAGGTATTCGCGGAAGGCGTCGAGGGTTTCGCTAGGCAGCCAGTTATTAGTGGCTTTGTAAGCTTTTTCACCGGCCAGCACTTCCTTCCACATCAGCTGCTTTTTGCCGCCGTACGCTTTCTCAACGGCCGCATCAAATACCAGCTTGGAAGCCGCCCAGATGTCCGGCCCCGTGCCGTCACCCTCAATGAAGGGAATAGTAGGTTTGTCCGGTACGTTCAGCTTGCCATTTTTAATGGTGATTTTTTGCTCTGCCATGTGAAATTTAGTTGTCCGTTAGTAGTTGTCAGTTGTCAGGTTTTTCAATTGGAGTGGCCGGCTGTTGGGAGAAAGGTCTCTATCCATCGCCATCAGCCTAACAACTGACAACGAACAACTGACAACTAAAAAATTAGTATCCGAAAATCTCTTTCAGCGTGAGCTGCTGCACTGCGCCGTACTTGGCCAACTCCTTAAAATTGAGCCGGTCTTTGGAGCCAATCACCAGAATGACCTGGTTCTGGCCTTTAATCTTGGTATTCTGGAATTTGCTCAGCTCGCCAAACGTCATGTTTTGGGTGCCGGCGTACACGTCGCGGCGCAGGTCGTAGTCGAGGCCGAGGCGGC
>JAYSZD010000313.1:0-4492 GCA_043738185.1 Hymenobacter sp.
GCCGTGCCGCCCAACGAAGTAGCGAGGGTAGCGCGCGCACCGGCCAATACGGCGTCCATACGCTCCGACTGGCCCGCCGTGAACATATACATGCAACGGTCAAAGGTGTAATCCATGTAGTTCATGCTCATGTCGCCCTGGTTGTTGCAGGTGATTTTCGGGAACACCGGGCAGCCACCATTGCTGGTTTGCTGAGTAGGGGTGTCAGCCACCAGGTCGTTGCCACAGGAGGCATCACCCCAGATGTGGCGCAGGTTCAGCCAATGGCCCACTTCATGCGTGGCCGTCCGGCCCAGGTCGTAGCTGGCAGACGTGCCGCCGGGCACCGACGAGTACAGGCACACCACGCCATCGGTAGCAGCCGGCCCGCCGGGAAACTGGGCGTACCCTAACAGGCCCTGGCCGAGGTTACAGAGCCACAGATTCAGGTACTGGTCACGGGGCCAGGCGCTGCTACCGCCTTTGTTTGAATACTTCACAAAATCGTTGCTGCTGAACGAGCGGGTTCTGGTTTTCACCCGAACCACACCCGTGGTAGCGCCGCCGGTGGGCGTACGTTTGGCCAATACAAACCGCACGTTGGTAGCGGAGGCAACCCCGGCGAAGAGCGAAGGCACGCTGCCAGCATCGGCATTCATCTTAGCAAAATCGTCGTTAAGCACCTTAATCTGGGCATCAACCTGCGCCTGCGACACGTTTTGAGCGGCCGTGTTATACACCACGTGCACCACCACCGGAATGGTAACGACCGCGCCGGCAGTACTACGGTTCAGCATCTTGTTGGCTACATACTGGCGCGTCTGCGCCTCAATGGCATCCATGCGCTTGGCCATGGCAGGGTTAGCCGCCAGTTGGCTTTCGTATACTTCCATGGTGGCGCAGGCGCGACCGTTGTTGTTCGTTTCGAACCGAGTTCCGTTGATGGGTGCCTGACGAGTCTGCGCGAGTACCGAAGTTGCGCTGGCCAGAAGAACCAACGCGGATATGTAAACTTTTTTCATGCAAGTATTTTGGGTTTGCGAAGTATGAACGGCACGCTGAAAAAGAGCAATTATTTGCTAAGCTAGAAAAAAAATTTAGCAGTGACCCCGTTTTGTGTTGCGAAATAATTAAACAATAGTCCTTAAAGTCAATTTTAATTGCGATAAAACGGATTTTGATTGATTTTTCTGTTATAAAAATTAATTTCAACCCGATTGCCATAGCCAATATTTTTTCAAGAAATGGTAAGGCCCGAATTTTCTATGCTTTCCATTCCCATTCCTGAACGTTTGATTGGCTAACCGGGCCACCACTGCTGACAAAGCCCCGCCGCGCGATGAGCGACTGCTCAATGCGCCTTAGCCCAAACGACCGCAGCCCCGACAGAACACATACGCATGTGTTCTGCCGGGGCTACGGTCGTGTTGTGAGGGCTTTGCTGACAAACCTAAAACAGGAAGTCGAATCCCAGGAAAACCAGTTTTTCCTCGCCCACCGAATACGTGGTATTGATGACGACCTGCTTGAGAATGTCGGCGTAAACGCCTCCACCAAAACCGCTATGGAACGCGGCAAGGCCCGTCCGCACGTCATTGTCGGAATACACACGGCCGAAATCGGCCAGGCCCAGCACTCCAAATTTTCCCGGAAACAGATAGGCGTTGAAAGAAAACAGCTGCAGACGCGCTTCAAAGTTGCCATAGAGGCTGGTGCGGCCCGCATAGCGCGTGCGGCGGTAGCCACGCAGGTTAGTAGTGCCGCCCAGGGTGTTGGCCTGGTAAAAGCGGTAGTCGCCCAAGTTGTGAGCCACACCAATACGGCCGGCGTAGGTAATCTGCACGGGCAGGTTGGGCGTTACATAGGCCCGGACTTCCGAGGTGAGGCGGCCGAAGCGCAGCTGCTCGCCGTTGAGCTGGAAGTTGTACTGCGCCTCGTTGTACCAACGGATGCCGATGCGCGGGTTTTTGGGCGACGAGCTGGCGTCCAGGTTGAGGTAGAATAGGCCGCCAAGGTACTTGTTGGTCTGGAAATCGGAGGCGCGAATACCGAAGCGCCGGTTCTCAAAGTCCTCCCCAATACTGTCGGCAATAACGGAACCGATGGGCGTCTTTGAAACCTGGAACTGGTCATATTGCGGTCCAAAGCCCATTTTGAGGAAGCTGAACAGGTTGCGCTCCAGCGTGGGCGCTACGGTGAGCCGCTCGAATCGGACCCGGTACGCGCTGTTTACGGTGCGGTTCGTGACGCGGCCCCGGTTGTCGTCGTCGGCGGAGAAGTTGGCTGTGTTATTGCCCAAACCGAAGAAGTTGTAAAGCAGCTGCGGGCCGTAATATTGGGCCGCCACGCGCAGGTCGTTTTTCCCAAATAAGCGGGTGAACTGCCCGGTGTAGCGGATATTGTACGCCTGCCGGGCCGGGGCAAAATTGGCCACTAGGGTTTGCTCCGAGGCAAATGGCTCGCGGCGGAAGCCGTAGCGGCGGTGCGTGACGCCGCCGCCCAGTAGAATACCATCGTCGATGTTGAACCCAAAAAATAGGGATGGACCGGTGTAGTTGAGGCGGTAGTCCTTCAAGTCGAAACGCTTGGGGTGGTCGTAGCGGCTCACGTCCACACCGGGCTCCAGGCGCAGGCGCGCGTCCTTGCCCACGTTGATTACGTTGCCCGTGTCGGCGTCGTACACCTGTGTTTTGTGGCGCGGGCCGGCCACGTTGCTCACATCCGTAATCGTGTCGCGGCCGGTACCAGCCACTAGGCGCATCTTAATGCCTTTGTTGGCGTCGCCCTTCACCTCATACACGTCGTTGCCGCTGATACCGTAGAGGCGCAGCTCGTCGGTGACATCGTGCCGCACCACGCGGTCGAACAGCACTTTGCTCAGCTGTCCTTCCTTCGTGATTTTGCGCACCGTCACGTGGCTGTCGCCGTTGGGCAGGCGCTCCACCACGAATTTCTCGTTCTTTTCGCTGCCGCGCACTTCCACGATTTCCGCCACCACGTCGGCGTATTTGGCAGCGAGGTCGGGCAGCAGGTCGCGGCGGCTTTTAAGCTTGGCTACGATTTCGGCGCCGTGCAGGGCGTAGATTTCCTGGGGCCACTTTTCCCGGAAAGCCTTTTCGATAACTTCATTGGTCAGGTTTTCCTTCATGTACGTGGCCTCGGCCACCCACTGCTCGCGCGTCACGCTGCTAAGAAAGGTACGGTCGTTGGCCAGGGCGGTCTGGTTCAAGCCCTTATAGTCGGCATAGTCGTAGCCGAAATTCTGAAAATTGCGCACCGCAAACTTCCGGCTTATGAGGAAGGGCAGCAGGCCGTCGCCCTTGAAAAAGGCAATGT
Source organism: Hymenobacter sp. (assembly GCA_043738185.1). Classification (GTDB taxonomy): domain Bacteria; phylum Bacteroidota; class Bacteroidia; order Cytophagales; family Hymenobacteraceae; genus Hymenobacter. Next base: position 3,316 of record JAYSZD010000313.1, read on the forward strand.
CGCGGTCTTCGGGCACGGCCGTGAAGGTGCGGTCGCCGTCTTTGGATTTCACCTCGGCCCAGCGCCACTGGTCTTCGTGCCGGTCCCAGTCGCCAATCCACATATCAAACAGGCGCGAGCGGGCAAAAGCCACTTCGTTCACCTTGTTGTCGTTGTCTTCGAGCACGCGCTCCAGCACTTTTTCGGTGCCTACCAGGTTTTTGGCGAAGCCCAGGCTGGCCACGTTGCTCTGGTCGTCTTTAGCGTCTTCTTCGAGCGCGGCGGCCTTGTTGGAGAACGTGCTGTAGTACTGACCCAGCAAAGGGTCTTGCGGAACATAAACCGGCACCGGGTTGGTGTGCAGAATGCCGGCCGCCGTGCCCAAAGGCGGCAGCACAAACGAGGCGTACGGGTGCTGGGCCGAAATCTGGTCCTGCAGCAGGTCTTTGGCGAAACCAGTCCGCAGGGCTTCGGGCAGCACGGCGGCCGGGTCTTTGTCGATACCCCGCAGCGAGTAGTTGCGGCCGGCCTCATTGCGCAGTTTCAACGAAATGGTTTGCTTGCCGCCGCCGGTTTTATAGGGCACCAGGCCACCGCGCTCATTGGCCAGGTCCAACACGGGAAACTTTACAGGCGTGGCCCACTCTTCGCGGTAGTGCCTGCCCAGCAGCCAGTTGTGGAAGCGACCGTGCTTGTTATAAACCGGGTTGATTGCCACCGTCACCGTGGAGTCGCGGAAATCGGGACGGCCCAGGGGCAGTTCCGACGTAATGCGGGCGGCTAAAGCGCGCTCAGACGCCTGTTTCTCTTGTTTTTCTTCTTTTGCCTCGGGTGTAACCGGGGCGGCGCGCACCGTGGCTACCGCCGCCGTAGCCTTGGCGTAAAGCGGCGTGCGGAACACCACCCGCGCGGTTTCACCTTTGCCTTCGGGCACCAGATACTCGGTCCAGACCTGGCCGTCATCATAGTAATTGACCCGCGCAAAGCCCTTTTCCTTGTCCGAAAACAACGCGCCGCCACCATCGCCGGGCTTCACGTGCTGGGTTTTGCAGCCCGAGCCGCTCACAATAAAGTGCGAGTCGCCCTCCTTAAAATACTGCAGGTTGTGCTCGTGCCCAGCCGCGTAGATAATGTTGGGGTATTTATTAAATATGTTCATCAAACCCGCTTTGTAGGCCTGGTAGGCGGGATGGGCAAT
>JAYSZD010000314.1:0-4485 GCA_043738185.1 Hymenobacter sp.
GAACCGCGGCCACGCCCGCGAAATGCTCCGCAAAACCGACGAGGCCTGCCAGGACTGGCGCCGGGCCGCCGCGCTGGGCATCGCGGCCGGCCACAGCTACGCGACCGCGTCGGGCTGTGCGCCGCCCGCCCCGCCCACCGAGCCCACTGCTGAGCTCACCGCCGAGCCCACCGAGCCCACCGCCAAGGCGTCCAGGCCATAGGCAGGCCCGCGTTGCCCCGTTTTTGTTTTTCGCTGACTCATTTCCGCCATTGTTATGGTCATCTCCACTCGTTTCCTGCTGACTTGTGCGCTGTCGGGCGGCACGCTGCTGGTGGCAGCGGCTCAAAACGTGCCTTTTACGCCCGAACGCTTTCCGTACAAAGAAGCCTTGAAAGCGGCGCAGAAGGCGATAAAAGACGGCGAGGAAGACTATAAAAACAGCCCCCCGCGCTACGCCGCCGCGCTGCCTAAGTTTTTGGAAGCGCAGAAACTAAACCCCAACAATGCGGCGCTTAACCTGCGTATCGGGGACTGCTACCTGAGCCTGGGCGACAAAGCCACCGCCCTGCCCTACCTCAAAAAAGCCGTTGAGCTGGAAACCGGCCCTGCGCCCCGTACCCATTTCGTATTGGCCCGCGCCCTGCACCTGCACGCCCGATGGCCCGAGGCCCTGAAAGAATACGAACGCGCGAAAACAGTGGTGGCCAGTGTTGCCAAAAAAGGCAAGCCCGCCCCTCCCGTGGAGGTATCGCCGGTGGAGGTGGCCCGCCGCATCACGGAGTGCAAAACCGGCCAGCAGCTCATGGCCCACCCTATGCGGGTCTTCATCGACAACCTGGGGCCGACGGTGAACACGGCCGAAACCGAACACAGCCCCGTGGTGACGGCCGACGAAGCTATGCTGTTCCTGACCTCGCGCCGGGCGGGCTCCCTGGGCAGCGCCAAGGCCCCCGACGGCGGCGGCTTCACCGAAGACATTTACCAGGCGCTGCGGAGCGGCGAGGACTGGGGCCCCGCCCGCACCCTGAACGCCCCGGTGAACACCACGGGCCACGACGCCACGGTCGCCGTTTCGGCCGATGGGCAGCGCCTGCTGCTGCACGCCGACAACAACGGCGGCGACCTGAGCGAAAGCCGCCTGACGGCCAACGGCTGGAGCAAACCCAAGGAGCTGGACTCCCGCATCAACTCGAAGTACCGGGAGTCGTCGGCCACGTACTCGCCTGATGGCCGCTACGTGTATTTCGTGAGCGACAAACCGGAAGGCAGCCTGGGAAAGCGCGACATCTACAAGGCCGAGATTGACGGCCGGACGCCGCCCCAAAACCTGGGCAGCGCCATCAATACGCCCTTCGATGAGGAAGGCGTTTTTATGCAGCCCGATGGGAAAACGCTCATCTTTTCCTCGGCCGGCCACGGCACCATGGGCGGGCTGGATATCTTCAAATCGGTATTCGAGAACGGCAAGTGGAGCACGCCCGAAAACCTGGGCTGGCCCATCAACTCGCCCGAAGATGACGTGTTTTTCGTGACTTCGGCCTCGGGGCGTTTCGGGTACTTTGCCAGCGACCGGCCCGGCGGTTTTGGGGGCAAGGACATCTACCGGGTCACCTTTCTCGGGGCCGAAAAGCAGCCGGTTCTCAACCAGCAGGAACGGCCGCTGGCTACGCGGGCCGTGGCAGTGCGGCAGCCCATTCCCAAGCTGAGCGTGCCCGTGGTAACGCCGGAAGTAACGGTGCTGAAAGGAACCGTGACCGACATCGCCAGCCGCCAGCCGGCCCAGGCTCAGATTGAAGTGCTGGACAACATGACCGGCCAGACCGTGGCCACCCTGCAAACCACGCCCGCCGGCAAGTACCTCATCGCGCTGCCGTCGGGCGTCAACTACGGCTTGGTGCTGCGCAATGAGGCCTACTTGTTTCATTCCGAAAACGTGAACCTGCCGCCCAGCACCGGCTACGCCGAAACGGTGCGCAACATTCGCCTGCAAAAGATGGAGGCGGGCTCCAACATCGTGTTGCACAACGTATTTTTCGACCCCGGCAAGGCCTCGATGCGCCCCGAAAGCACCGCCGAGCTCGAACGCGTAGTCAAGCTGCTCAATGAGTCGCCCAAGCTGAAGCTGCAAGTGTGCGGCCACACCGACGAGGCCGGCAGCATTGAAGCCAACCTGAGCCTGAGCGAACGCCGGGCCCAGGCCGTAGCCACTTACCTCATCCAGCACAAAATAAAGCCCGAGCGGGTGACGCATGCCGGCTACGGCGCCACCATTCCCCTCACCTCCAACAAAAACGACATCGGCCACCGCTACAACCGGCGCACCGAGTTCAAGGTGGTTTCCCGGTAGCTAAGTGCTTAGCCATTAGCTTTCAGCCATTAGCTGCTAGCTTTTCATTTGAAAGATAAAGCACTTGTTGGCCTGAAACGTTTCCCTTTTGCTGGCGGCCCGCCCTGATTGGATAACCGGTACAGGCGCCATAGCCGGGCACCAGGCTTCGTGCTTTAGCAGTTTGGCTTTTGCGCAGCAACGCAACGCCTCAACCCATAACCGAACCCCATCTACTCAACCCTTGCCCGGGGGCCGCGTATTGCCAAGCATATTTATTATGCTGCTTATCTGTTGTTTCCGGAGTTGTGTATGTGGGTAGTTTTTGCTTTGCTGGCGGCCATTGTGTCCGCTACGGTCGTTACGCTGTCGAAGGTTGGAGTGCGAAACGTGCCGCCCAGCCTGGCCTTCGCGGTGCAGGCCGTGCTAATTCTAATCGTGTCGTGGGGCACGGTGCTCTGGCAGGGGCTGCTGCCGGCCATCGCCAAGATTGAGCGCCGGGACTGGGGCTTTCTGCTGGCCGCCGGCGTGCTCACGGCGGCTTCTTCGCTGCTGTCTTTCCGGGCGCTTTCCATCGGCGATGCCTCCCGGGTATCGCCGCTGACCAATGTGGCGCTGGTATTTTCGGTGGTGCTGGCGGCCGTTTTTCTAAAGGAAAAAATCACCTGGCAGGTCATGCTGGGAGCGGCGCTTATGGCCGGTGGCGCCCTCGTCATTGCCCTGGCCAGTCCGGCTGAAAAAGCAGATTCGGGCCCAACGAATGGCCGCCCCGAGAGCGGGGCAACCAGCTACGAATCCAGGCCGGAGGCCTAATGCGCCCGGCGTACCTGAGCCAGCCGGCTGCCGGGCGCAACACAGCAAAGGGCTAGCCGGCCGCCGGGGCCAGCAGGGCTTCTACTTCCAGCAGCAGCGACGCGCCCATTAGCAAATCGTGCAGCAAACACAATTCTTCCAGTGAAAATATGAATTTTTGGTAGGCTACCGGGCCCGGCAACACGAGGCACCGGGCCTGCGGGTCGGGCTGGCGGGCAGCGTGCTGCTCATACAAGCTGCCAATGGTTGCGCGCCAATCGGGCAGTTCGCTCCGGTTCAGGCACAAGGCTACGTTGCCAAAGTAAAGGTGCAGGCAGCAGCCCTGCGCACAGCGTGAAATGCACCCGATGTGGTTATGATGCAAGTAGCGGCACATAAACAGGAGATTTTTAACAGTTTGGGGAAACCGAGGTGCCAAAGGCGGGAAACCGGCAAGTGTGGATGGCAGTGCGTGCCTGCACCAAGACTTGACAGAGAATAGCGCCTGTTATTTAGACTCAATCTAAACAGCGGCAAAGATATTAGTGAATCCTAACCCGACAAGCTTATTTAGAATTATTCTAAATAATTTTTTATTGGACCTGCTTGACCAATACATTTGTCATTAAATAGAATCATTCTAAATAACGACGCAATGCGACTTTTACGCTTCCGGTACTTTTTATTTCTAATAATCATCTCTACACTACCTGCTTGGGCTCAATCGACGGGTAGTATTGCCGGCCGCATCACCACCACCGACGGCGACCCGGCCGAATCCGTAAGCGTGGGCATCCAGGGCCAGCCGCTGGGCGGCATCACGGATAGCGACGGGCGCTACCGCATCGCGGCGGTGCCGGCGGGCACTTATACGCTTATGGTTTCCTTCGTGGGGCTGAAGCCGGCGCAGCAGTCGGTGACAGTGGAAGCCGGCCAGCGGGCCACCGCGGATTTCCGCCTGGCCGAAACCACGGCCGAGCTGCAGGAAGTAGTGGTGCAGGGCGCGCGCACCAATAAGTTCAACCGCCCCAGCAGCGAGTACGTGGGCAAGATGCCACTCAAAAACCTGGAAAACCCGCAGGTGTACGCCACCGTGGGCAAGGAGTTATTAACTGAGCAGCTGGTGTTTACTGTGGACGATGCGACGCGCAACGTGCCCGGCGTGCAGAAAATGTGGGAAGCCACCGGGCGCGGCGGCGACGGCGGCGCGTTCTACGCCAGCCGGGGCTTCGTTCTGAGCAGCCAGCTGCGCAACGGCGTGGCCGGCAACGTGACCAGCGACATCGACGCCATTAACCTGGAGAAGCTGGAGGCTATCAAGGGACCGTCGGGCACGCTGTTTGGCAGCGCGCTCACGTCCTACGGCGGCCTGCTGAACCGGGTGA
>JAYSZD010000315.1:0-4484 GCA_043738185.1 Hymenobacter sp.
AACGACCTCTACGGCGGCAGCTACCGCCTCTTCACCAAAGTATACGAGGAGTACGGCATCAAATTTCACTTCGTGCCCATGCACGACATGGAAGCCGTGAAGGCCGTGGTGAGCGAGAAAACCAAGCTCATCTGGGTGGAAACGCCTACCAATCCGCTGCTCAACATTATTGACATTGCCGCCGCCGCTGCCGTGGCGAAGGAATGCGGCGCCCTGCTGGCCGTGGACAATACCTTCAGCACGCCCTACCTGCAAACGCCGATGGATTTGGGCGCCGATATCGTGATGTACTCGCTTACCAAGTACATGGCCGGCCACTCCGATACCGTGATGGGCGCGCTGGTGGTAAACGACGACGAGCTGCACGAGCGGTTGAGCTTCTACCAGAACGCCTGCGGCGGCACGCCCGGCCCCCAAGACTGCTTCCTGGTGCTGCGCGGCCTCAAAACCCTGCACGTGCGCATGCAGCGGCACTGCGAAAACGGCCGCGCCGTGGCCGAGTACCTGCGCCAGCATTCCAAAGTGGAAAAAGTGTACTGGCCCGGCTTTGAGAACCATCCCAACCACGCCATCGCGGCCAAGCAGATGCGCGACTTTGGCGGCATGATTTCCTTCGTGCTGAAAGGGGACAAGCAGGAAGACGCCATTGCCGTGTTGGAGAAGTTCCAGTATTTCACCCTGGCCGAAAGCCTGGGCGGCGTGGAAAGCCTCAGCGGCCACCCGGCCACTATGACGCACGCCAGCATTCCGGCCGCGCAGCGCCGCAAGTCCGGCCTTTCGGACTCGCTCATTCGCCTGAGCGTGGGCATTGAGGACGCCGAGGACCTGATTGAGGACCTGGCCCAGGCCATCGGGTAATGCGGATTTATGAGATTGCCGCCGTGCTGAGTGGGTTGCTGGGGCTGGCGCTGCCGGCCACGGCTCAGCAGCCGCCCCGCGCTGACGCCGGGCCAACCAGCCGGGCCAATGTGATACTGGTAGCAACTGCGGCCCAGCCCGATGTGGTGGTGGCGGCGCTGAAAGAGTACTTAAAATTTAACGGCTTCGCGGTAGATACGCTGGACGCTGCCCGTGGCATGGTGACAACTCAGGTGCTTGAAGAGGGGCAGACGCTGGCGGAGCAGACGAAAATCCGGGCGGTGCGCGGGGCCGATGGGTGGCGGCTGACGGGCCTCTATTTAATGGGTGGTCCGTTGAATAGTGGCTTCACTGCGTTTCCGGCCATATTCCTGGGGCTCGACGGGGCGCCGGCGAAAACTGCTTTTCGGCAAGTGGAGGCTGCGGCCCGCGCCATTCCCGGCGGTACGCTGCGCTACGACCGGGCCAAAGTCCGGTTTGGGGCGTTTACCAAATGGGAAGACGCCTTGAAAATGCCTTGGTGAGGTCGCCGTCATTGGATACGCACCCATTCGCCGGAGGCAGTAGTACTAAGGAACTTTATAAAACTATGCAAGCGGTTGATTTATACGAATGCCCCGGAGAGTTTCTCCGGGGCATTTGCGTTTCAGGGTCTTCCGGTTCGGCGGGCTTTGCGCCCGTTCGCGGGGCGGAATCCCCGTTGGCCCAAATTGCCTTTCGGTCCGGGAAGGGTAGGGGTAGGTTTGAGCCATCATTCACTCCTAACCGCTCCCAAACCCATGAAAACCGCCGCTCTCCGCCGTTCTTTTGCCGCCCTGCTGTTGGGCGCCGCCCTGGCCCAGCCTGCCGCTGCGAAAAACCCGCCCGCCATATTCAGCGCCGACAACCCAGCGGCCCATCCCAGCTTCACGGTGCGGGTGGTGGGCAAGGGCCGGCCGGTGCTCCTGATTCCGGGCCTGACCTGCCCCGGCGCGGTGTGGGACGAAACCGTGGCCCGCTACGCCAGCCGCTACCAGTGCCACGTGCTGAGTTTGGCGGGTTTTGGAGGTGTGGCGGCCCCGGCCGGCACCGCGGCCAGCGCCGATTTTCTGCCCGCCGTGCGCGCCCAGCTCCTGGCCTACATCAAAACCCAGAAGCTGGACCGGCCCGCCGTCATTGGCCACAGCCTGGGCGGCTTTATGGGGCTGTGGCTGAGCACTGCGCAGCCCGACGCCATCGGCCCGCTCGTGATTGTGGATTCGCTGCCCTTCCTGGCCGCCGTTCAAAACCCTGCCCTGACCGCCGAAGGCGCCAAGCCCATGGCCGAAGGCATGCGCCGGCAAATGAGTGCCGGCCGCATGCCCGCCGCTCAGCAGCGCCAGATGGTGGCCGGCATGGCAACCGACACCGCCCGCCAAAGCCTGCTCACGCGCTGGGGCCAGGCCTCGGAGCCGTCCCGCGTGGCGCAGGCCATGTATGAGCTATATACCACCGACTTGCGCGCCGACCTTGGGGCCATCAGACAGCCCGCGCTGGTGCTGGGGGCTTGGGCCGCCTACAAACCCTACGGCTCCACTAAGGAGTCGACGCGCGCCATCTTCGCGGCCCAGTACGCCGGGCTGCCGCAGCACCGCATCGAGATGTCGGAGGCCGGTAAGCACTTTTTGATGTACGACGACACGGCTTGGTTTTTTCAGCAAACAGATGCCTTTCTGCAGGCAAATTATGCGGCCCGCAAGTAGCCGCCGGGGCTTTTCTCACCGTTTTTCTGCTGCATCTCATGGCCATTGCCTCACTTCCCGCCGCGTTTGCCCTCGACCAGCTCCGGCTGGAGCTGTCGGTGAAAGCGAAGAACGGCCTTGACTTCATTCTGGCCGGGGTGGTGGTGTGGGGGGCCATTACGGTCGTCTGGCTGCTGCCCAACCCGGCCAGTCGCAACGGCTTCATCACCTTCTTCGTGGGCGCGTTGCTGCTGCCGCTGGCCCGGCTGCTCTCCGGACCGCTGCGCACCACTTGGACGCTGCCGCACAACCCGCTGCAGCCGCTGGGGCTGTGGCTGAATTTTGCCCAGCTCTTCTACTTTCCCTTGCTGATGTTTATGTTCGGGCGCTACCCGCAGCACTTCATCATGGCCTATGGCATCATCACGGGCGCCCATTTCTTCCCGTACGCCTGGTTTTACCGGGCTCCGGCCTTCGCCATCATGGCCAGGGTCATCAGCGTGGGTTGCCTGGTGCTGGGGCTGCGGCTTTCCCCCGGCCACCTTTACCTGATTCCTGCGTTTGTGGCCGCGTGTCTGGCCGTGCTGGCGGCGCTGCTCGTGCGTTCTTACCGCCAAAACCAGCGCGCCTATCAGCCCGAGGTCTTATGAAGACTGTGCCCACCCGCCCCCGAACTACCCCGGCCGTGCCGCCCCCCGGCCGTTACTATTGGCGCACGCAGCTGCTGAGCTGGGGCGCTTACGCGGTATTCAACTTGATTTTGTTCAAGGTATTCGCGGGTAAATCGGCCGGTGCCTGGGCCTGGGTGCTGAGCGTGCTGATTGCCGCCGCGCTGCTAGGGGCCTCGCACCTGCTGCGCCAGCTGGTGCGGGGCCGGGGCTGGCTGAGCAAGCCGCCGCTGGCGCTGCTGGGCCGGTTGCTACTGGCCAACGCGGCGCTGGCCGTGGGCAGCGAGGTAGTCATTGGCCTGGTATCGTGGCTGCTGCTGCCGCGGCCGGCGGCCGGGCAAAGCCCCCAAGGCTGGCTGCAGTACGTGGGCTACGCGCTGAACATGAACATCATGCTCTGGCTGTGGGCGGCGGCCTACGTGGGCTGGCACTACCTGCAGCGCTCGCGCCAGGCCGAAATTGAGAAGTGGCGGCTGACGGCCGCCGTGCGTGAAGCCGAGCTCAATACGTTGCGGGCCCAGCTCAACCCGCATTTTCTCTTCAATGGCCTCAACAACATCCGGGGGCTGGTGAGCGAAGACCCGGCCCGCGCCCGGCAGGCCCTGGCGCACCTGGCCGAGCTGCTGCGCTACGTGATGCAGCACAGCGCCACGCCGCTCGTGCCGCTGGGGCAGGAGCTGGCAATCGTGGCCGATTACCTGGCCCTGGAGGCCCTGCAGCTGGAAGACCGGCTGCAGTACTCCCTCGACGTGGACCCCGCCGCCCGGGCCGTGCCGCTGCCGCCGCTCACGGTGCAGCTGCTGGTGGAAAACGCCATTAAGCACGGCGTGGCCCCGCGGCCGGCCGGCGGCTTCGTGGCCCTCACCGCGCAGCTCGACGCGGCCGGGTGGCTCTGCCTGGCCGTGCGCAGCCCCGGCCGCTACAGTCCCGCCTCGGCAGAAACCAGCAGCGGCCTGGGTCTGCGCGGCCTGCACGAGCGGCTAACCCAGGCCTTCGGGCCGGCCGCCGAATTTGAGCTGGCCAACGACCCCGCCGCGGCCGATGCCGTGCTGGCTACCTTGCGCCTGCCGGTACTGACCGATTTTTCGACGGGCCCGCCGCCTGTTTCGGTGCCCGTATTTACCCTGTTGCCCCATGCCCCATGAAAGTGTTGCTCGTTGATGATTCGCGCCTGGCCAGGGCCGAGCTGCGCCGCCTGCTGGAAGCTTTCCCCGACGTGGTGGTGGCCGGCGAAGCCCGCAACGCCGACGAGGCCCGG
>JAYSZD010000316.1:0-4482 GCA_043738185.1 Hymenobacter sp.
GTGCCCGAACCGCCGAGTAGCAGGTTGCACTTGCCCGTTTCGAACACGCACGAAATGCCTTTAAGCACGGGCGTCCCGTCGAACGACTTCTCGATATTAGATACTTCAATCATTTTGTTGAGCTATTGGCTGATAGCTGTTGGCTATTAGCTTTTTAAACCATATAAACCACCGGGCTAACGGCTACTAGCTAAAGTAGCAACGCCGCCAGAGCAAAGTCGGCGATGAGAATGGCAATGATGGAATTGGTGACGGCGCCGGTGCTGGCTGCCCCCACTTCCAGGGCTCCGCCGGTGGTAAAGTATCCTTTAAAAGAGGAGATACCCGCTACCAGAAATGCAAAAACCACGGCTTTGATAAGGGCAAAGAGAATGTTATAAGGAATGAATTCGGAGCGAATGCCTTCTATATACGCCTGAGCCGTCATTACGCCGGTGAGGGTGCCCGCCAAGTAACCGCCCAGGATGGACAAGGCCATGGCCAGAATCACAAGCAGCGGAAACATGACCAGAGCCGCAATGATGCGCGGCAGTACCAGATACGAGGTCGAATTGATGCCCATTACTTCCAGGGCCGACACTTGCTCGGTGATGCGCATGGTGCCCAAACCGCCGGCGATGCTGCTGCCCACCTTGCCCGCCAGCACGATGCTGGTGATGGTGGGGGCCAGCTCCAAAATGGTCATTTCGCGCACCATGTACCCGATGGTGGACTGCGGAATGAGCGGGTTGGTGAGGTTATAGGCAATCTGGACGCAGGTTACGGCCCCGATGAAGGCCGAAACAATGGAAACGATGACCACCGAATCGACCCCGATGAGCATGGCCTCGTCGATGGTGCGGCGCCAGAGCACGCTAAAGCGTTCGGTGCGCGTAACCATGCCGCGCATAAAAAGAAGGAACGTGCCGAAAGTTTTGAGCATGGAGCGGTAGTAAGAAATTAAAAACCGAAGTTTGGGCGGGAGTGTTGCTACCAACGTGTGGCTGCATGCCGCGCCACCTTACGTAAAATGACGTGCTGACAGTGCAAACGAACGAAAAAATTATTGTCGTGACCGGCGGCAGCAAAGGTATTGGACGGGCCGTAGTGTTGCGCTTTCTGCGGGCCGGCTATCCCGTGGCCACCTGCGCCCGCTCAGCGGCCGATTTAGCCACCCTCACAACCGAGATGCGGGCTGAAGTTCCCGGCGCGGTACTGCACACGCTACCCGCCGACTTGAGCGTGGCCGAAGACTGCGCCCGCTTTACCGCCTTTGTGCAGGCCCTGGGGTGGCCGGTGGAAATACTGGTGAACAACGCCGGCGCGTTTATCCCCGGCCGGCTGCAGGACGAACCCGCCGACGGCTCCCAGCTCCGCCAGATGCTGGCCGTGAACCTGCTCAGCGCCTACGACGTGACCCTGGCGTTGCTGCCGGGCTTCATTTCCCAAGGCCACGGCCACATTTTCACCATCTGCTCCACGGCCAGCATCACGGCTTATCCCAACGGCGGCTCCTACGGCATTGCCAAGCACGCCCTGTTGGGCTTCACCCGCAACCTGCGCGAAGAGCTGAAAACCAGTGGCGTGCGCGTAACGGCGGTGCTGCCCGGCCCCACCCTCACGGCCAGCTGGGCCGGCATAGACCTGCCCGCCGAACGGTTTGTGCAGGCCGAGGACGTGGCCGAAGCCGTGTTTTCAGCTTATTCGCTCTCGCCCCACGCCGTGATTGAGGAGCTGCTGATACGGCCGCAGCTGGGGGACTTGGGGTAACACGGGCTGCATGGCGGGCTCCTTATTCGGGCCGGGCGCTCCCTTTGCCGGTTACTTTGATGTCGACTATATCCGGCGCCCCGCCATAGTAAAACGTACCCACACCGGCCACCAGCCCCCCAACGGCTTCGGTGGCGCGTACGAAGGCGTCGCCATCGCTGAAGCGGTCAAGTTTGAAGTAGCAGCGGCGCGAGTCCAGGTTGCGGGCAAACAGGCGCCCGCCGCCGCCCAGAATAAAGTTGAAGCCCTCGGTGGTACCCCGGATGTTTATATCGCCCACTTCGTACAAATCAAGGTACACCTGACGCGCCTTCACGTTCAGGTCGAAGTCACCGGCACCGATAAGATGGAAGAAAATGGTGTCTTTCTCAAATTGCCCGGCGGTGCTAACGTTGCCCTGGCCGCGCAGAAACACATCGGTAATGGTGGGCAGATGCAACGTTACTTCGCGGGGCGTGTCATAGCTGCGGGCCCAGTTGCAGCTGCTGGTGTTGGCAATTTCAAGGCTGGTGCCTTTGCGGGTGAACTCAATGTCGCCAATCAGGTTTTCGCCGGCCCGCACTTCGGCATACGTTTCGGCGTCCTGCACGATGCGCACGTCCACGTTATCGAGCGCCGTGATGGAAACCAGCCCCGACGCCACGTCGCGCCGCTCGGTGATGACCTTGCCGGTGTTTTTGAGGCAATCGCCGCCGTGGCCGGGCTGGCAGGTGCTAAGGCCTGCTACCAGGCCCAGGCCCAGACCGGCACGCCCCAGACCGGCCAGCATCCTAAACCACCCCTTGCCGCTAACTTGCGGCCGCAAACTCGTATTGCACATTTGCCTTCTTACTTTTTTCAAAGATAAATGGACCTCACTGGTAAAGTAGCCATCGTCACCGGCGCGAGCAAAGGAATTGGGCGTGCCACGGTAGAAGCCCTACTGGCGCGCGGCGCGGCCGTGGCCGGCTGGGGGCGTACTGCCCCCGAAGGCCTGGTCCACGACCGGTTCCGGTTTTTTGAGTGCGACGTGCGCGATGAAAATGCAGTAGCCGAGGCCCTTACCAATACCCTGCGCGAGTTGGGACCCGACGTGCAGGTGCTGGTCAACAATGCCGGCCTGGGCATTGCCGGCCCTGTCGACGGCTTCAAAACCGACGATTGGAAGCTCATGTTCGACACCAACGTGCACGGTACTTTCTTCTGTTCGCGGGCCGTGCTCCCCCACCTGAAACGCCAGCAGACGGGCCACATCATCAACATTGCCAGCATTGCGGGCACCACGGGCATCGAAAACATGGCCGGCTACTGCGCCAGTAAATTTGCGGTGCGCGGCTTTTCGCAGTCGCTGTTTAAAGAGGTGCGAAACGATGGCATCAAGGTGACGTGCATCAGCCCCGGCTCTACACAGACCAATTTTTTCGATGACATTCCCGGTACCTCCGCCAACGACTCCATGATGAGCCCGGCCGATATTGCTGGTTTCATTATCTATTCCCTGGAAACGCCCTTCAACTTTCACGTTGTGGAAGTTGAAATGCGGCCGTTGCAACCCAAAAAGTAGTTGTTAGTTGCTTGTTATCAGTTGTTAGCTCAAAGCGACTTTCTAATTGCCTTGAACTCAAACTGACAACTGACAACTAAAAACGGACAACTAATTCATGGTAGAAATAGAAAACCTGACCAAAACCTACGGTACCCAAAACGCCGTGGACAACATCAGCTTTACGGCGGGTAAAGGCGAAATCGTGGGCTTTCTGGGGCCGAACGGGGCGGGCAAAAGCACGACCATGAAAATTGCCACCGGCTACCTACCTCCCACCGCCGGTACGGTGCGCGTGGCCGGGTTCGATGTGCGCACCCACAGCCTCGACGTGCGACGGCGTGTAGGCTACCTGCCCGAGCACAACCCGCTTTACCTCGACATGTACGTGCACGAGTACCTCGAATTCATCGGGTCGGTGCACGGGCTGCGCGGCTCCGGCCTGCGCAACCGCGTGGCCGAGCTGGTTCGCCGCGTGGGCCTGAGCCGCGAGCAGAACAAACAGATTGGGGCGCTCAGCAAGGGCTACCGGCAGCGCGTGGGCTTGGCGCAGGCCCTCATTCACGACCCCGACGTATTGATTCTGGACGAGCCCACCACCGGCCTCGACCCCAACCAGATTCTGGAAATCCGCCAGCTCATCCGCGAGGTGGGCGAAGATAAAACCGTCATTTTCAGTACCCACATTCTGCCCGAAGTCACGGCGCTGTGCTCACGCGTGCTCATCATCAGCCGGGGCAAGCTGGTGGCCGACAGCCCGGTGGCCGAGCTGGCCGCCCGCGCCGCCGGCGAAACCGTGGTCCGTGCCGAGTTTGAAGGGCCGGTTGATACTGCTAAACTGCGCCAGCTTCCCGGTGTGCGCCACGTAGAAACTGCCCCCGATGGAGCGGTCCTGCTGCGCACCGCGCCGGGCACCGACGTGCGCGCCGCCGTGTCGCGCCTGGCCGGGCAGGAAGGCTGGATTCTGCTGGGGCTCCGGCAGGAGCAGCAGAGCCTGGAAGAGGTGTTTGGGGAGTTGACGAAATAAATAATTTAGACACCTGTCATCCTGAGCGTAGCGAAGGACCTAATGAAGCTGTTTAGAAAGTCGGAAAATCTGTCATCCTGAGCGTAGCGAAGGACCTTATCACCCCAGAACGGCACTCGTTCGACGAAAGACCAAGCGTGATAAGGTCCTTCGCAGGCTCAGGATGACAAACGCTTAGAAAAAT
>JAYSZD010000317.1:0-4474 GCA_043738185.1 Hymenobacter sp.
CATGGCATCGTTGCGCAGGTCGAGCCCTTCGTTGTCCGACTTAAACTGGTCGGCCAGGAAGTTGATAATCACCTGGTCGAAGTCGTCGCCGCCCAGGTGGGTGTCGCCGTTGGTGCTCAGTACTTCAAATACGCCATCGCCGAGCTCCAGAATGGAGATGTCGAACGTGCCGCCGCCGAGGTCGTACACGGCAATTTTCTGGTCTTTGTGCTTCTTGTCGAGGCCGTAGGCCAGGGCCGCAGCCGTGGGCTCGTTGATGATGCGCTTCACGTCGAGGCCGGCGATGGCACCGGCTTCTTTGGTGGCCTGGCGCTGGGCGTCGTTGAAGTAAGCGGGCACCGTGATAACGGCTTCGGTCACGGGCTGGCCGAGGTAATCCTCCGCGGTTTGCTTCATTTTCTGAAGCACCATGGCCGAAATTTCCTGCGGGGTATAGTTGCGGTCACCGATTTTCACGGCCACCGTGTTGTTGGTGCCGGGCGTAAGCTGGTAGGCCACGTACTGGCTTTCGGCGGATACTTCCGAAAACTGGCGGCCCATGAACCGCTTGATGCTGGCGATGGTATTGGTCGGATTGGTCACGGCCTGGCGCTTGGCCGGGTCGCCCACTTTGCGCTCGCCCTTGCCCCCGTCGAGGAACGCGACGATGCTGGGGGTGGTGCGGCGGCCTTCGCTGTTGGGAATTACAACGGGTTCGTTGCCTTCCATCACGGCCACGCACGAGTTGGTGGTGCCGAGGTCAATGCCGATTATTTTGCCCATGTTGGGGGTGTGTTGGTTATTGGAGTGGAATTGTCAGGTTTGAAGCAGGCTTTGCAGCCGCTACCCGACGATTACAAGCAACGTACCAGCGTCGTTTTGGTGACAGATTGTCACCGATTCGGGAAGTGCTGGCGGTTTGTGCGCCGCAGTGGCCGGGGTTGGTTTGGGCGGGTGGTGCGGGCCTGACAAGGGGGCGGGAAGGTGTTTGCTGTAAATTGCTTCCCAGTTACTGCGAATATCAATGGAGAATAAAATCCTGCTGATTCTGGACCTTGACGAAACGCTCATTCACGCCACCTCTACAAAGCTTGGCGACGATTTTGCGTTTCAACTCTACCATTATTACGTGTACAAGCGCCCCGGTTTGGATGCGTTTCTGGCTGCGTGCGCAGAGAAATTTGACTTGGCCGTATGGTCTTCGGCAAGCGATGACTACGTGAAACATGTTGTGGAACGGATATTTCCAGCGGAAATACAGCCGGTATTTGTGTGGGGACGTTCGCGCTGCACTCCATTAGTTTTGCCGCAGATTGATGAGTATGGCTACTACAATCTGGGCGAGGCCAGCCATTACGAATATGCCAAATTGCTCAAAAAAGTACGGCGGCTTGGCTACGATGCGAAACGGGTACTGATAGTAGATGACACGCCGGAAAAAGTGCGCAACTGCTATGGGAATGCCATTTATCCTATTCCATTTTTGGGTAGCCCGGATGATAAGGAGTTAATAATTCTCACCCAGTATCTGCATTCTTTGCATGATGCGGAAAATGTCAGAATTATCGAAAAGCGGCAGTGGCAGAATAATTTTCTGCACAGTAGCGAGTCCGACTAGCAGAAAAATGGAGTGACATCACGACTCAGCGCTCCAGAAACGCCCGCGTCTGCTACTCCCAAATCATCGAAAAGCGCTTTCAATACGTCTCGTGACCCACGCCGGGGAAATCATCGCGGGCTCCCGGCCGGCGCTACTACTCAAGCTTGCCGCGGCGGGGCGTTGCCGGGGCCGGCGGTGCGCCGGGAACAGGCTTCACCGCCACCTTCCGATTTGCCGGGTTTTTGGTGGCCGAAAACTTCGCTTTCAGCTTGCCCGACTCCGCGGGCGTGAGCTCGCGCCACTGGCCGGGGGCCATCTCGTCCAGCGCCAGCTCGTCGATACTGGCGCGGATGAGGCGCAGGCAGGGCAGGCCCACGGCGGCGCACATCTTGCGCACCTGCCGGTTCATGCCCTGCGAAATGGTGATGGCCAGCCAGCTGGTGGGAATGCTGGCGCGGAAGCGGATGGGCGTGCTGCGCTCCCACAGCCCGGCGGGCTCGGGCATTGCCACGGCCTGGGCGGGCGTGGTGCGGCCGTCCTTAATCTGCACGCCGCGTCGCAGTTTCCCCAGCGCTTCTTCCGAAACCACGCCTTCAACCTGGGCCCAGTAGGTTTTGGGGACTTTGAATTTGGGGTCGCTCAGGCGGTGCTGCAGGGCTTTATCGTCGGTGAGCAGGAGCAGGCCTTCGCTGTCGAAATCGAGCCGGCCCACGGGGTAGATGCTGGGCACGGCCACGAAATCCTTGAGCGTGGTGCGGCCGTGCTCGTCGGTGAACTGGGTGAGGACTTCGTAGGGCTTGTTGAGCAGGATGTAGCGCATGGGGTCAATTTAAACGTCATGCGGAGCTTGCCGAAGCAGCTCTACCGGGAAAGTAAATCATTACGCTCGCAGTAAAGATGCTTCGGCAAGCTCCGCATGACGGACGTTAATTTCAGCTTACTCCCACCAACGTTGCTGCGGCAGCGGGGTGCCCAAAGTTACGGTTTCGCCCAGGCGCGGCGTGGTGATGGGCTGCCGGAGGCGCGCGGCTTCGGCAGTGGCGCGGGTGATGGGGTCGTTCCAGGCGTGGTTGGCTTCGGTGAAAGCGGCCCAGTGCACGGGCAGCAGAAGCTGGCTGCGCAGGTCGCGGGCGGCCTGCACGCTTTGTTCGGGCAGCATGTGAATCTGGGCCCATTGCGGGTCATATTGGCCGCATTCCATCACGGTCAAATCGAAGGGGCCATAGGTGGTGCCGATGCTACTGAAATGCGGCCCGTAGCCGCCATCGCCGCTGTAAAACACGCGTTTCGTGGCCGATTTCATCACCCACGAGCTCCACAGCGTGGAGTTGCGGTTGGTGAGCCCGCGTCCCGAAAAGTGCCGGCTGGGCGTGCACACCAGCGTGAGGCCGTCGACCCGGGCTTCGTCGCCCCAGTTCATTTCCGTGATGCGCTCCGGCGCCACGCCCCAGGCCCGTAGGTGCGGCCCAATGCCCAGCGGCACGTAAAAACGCGCCACCTTGCCCTTGATGCGCCGGATGGTTTCGTAGTCGAGGTGGTCGTAGTGGTCGTGCGAAATCAGCACGGCATCGATGGGCGGCAGCTGGTCGGGGCCGATGGGCAGGCGGGGGTTGTAGCGGTTGGGCGTGGCCCAACTTACCGGGCCCATTTCCATGCTCAGCATGGGGTCGAGCAGGATGTTTTTGCCGGCTATCTCCACCAGGCTGGTCGAGTGGCCGAACCAGGTGACACGCACCGTTTCGGGTGTTTTCTGGGTGACGGCGAGCGAATCGAGCGGCAACATCGGCAGCGGCGCGTCGGGCGTGGCGTGGGGGGCTTTTTGAAAGATAAACTTCCACATCATGGAGACGAAGCTGCCGCCCGTGGAAAGCGCCGTGGGCACGAGGTTCACAAATTCCCCGTCCCGGTAATGCCCCGATTTCTCGTAAACGGCTACTTCGGCCTTGCTGGGCTTGCCGCCAAGCTGCGGACTAAGCCCCGTGAAGGCCACTGCCGTGAGGAGTACGATGCCAATAATGCTGCCCGATGCCATAAAAATGAGTTTTGAGGTGCTGCTCATGTGTTCTTACGCGGCCACTTTGCCGTGGGCCAGGGCCACGATGTCGCGTACCTCCAGCACCGGTTTGGGGTAGCCGCCTTGCACCGCTTTTAGCATAGCCACGCCCACTTCGGCCATCGTGGAAACGTAGTTGGGGGCCAGCCGCCGCGCCATCGGGTACAGCCAGCTGACGTACTTATACATGCTCAGCACGTTGCGTTGGCCGGGCGTGGCCTGCATATAGCCCGGCCGGAACATGTAGGCGGCCGGAAAGCCCAGCCGCAGCAAGTCGTTTTCAGTGCGGCCTTTGGTGCGGGCCCAGTGGCTGCGGCCGTGCTCGCTACTATCGGTGCCCGCGCCGGTCACGTAGCAAAACGTCAGGTCAGGGTTGAGGCGCAGCAGGGTTTCGGCCACCGCCAGCGTGGTAGCGTGGGTGATGCGCTCGTAGTCCGTCTGGCTGCTTCCCAAAGACGAAACCCCGGCGCAGTAAAAGCAGGCATTATAGCCCGTGAGCCCGGCCTCCAGGGTTTCCAGGTGCTGAAAATCGGCGGCCAGCACTTCGCGCAGTTTGGGGTGCGCGTAGCCACTGGGCTTGCGGTTGAGCAGGAGCACGGCTTCGACGTTGGGGTCGCGCAGGCATTCGAGCAGGACGCCTTCGCCCACCATGCCGGTGGCGCCGGTAATTATGGCTCTTATTTTCATCGATATTCCGTAGTGTAGCAGTAAGGACGCACCACGGACGCTTCTGTTTTACGGAGCAGCAGTTTATCTGAGTGAGTAAGTAAGTGCTGTTACGCAGTGCTTTCGTTCAAGCGCGGCTGGGGGTGTAGCGCGGACTGTGTAGTCCGCGTTCCCGC
>JAYSZD010000318.1:0-1839 GCA_043738185.1 Hymenobacter sp.
GGCATCTTCGACGAAACCTACGCGCCTGTTTTCGAATAAGTCATGCACACGCAAGAATCCTTACTGACGGACGCGGCCATCATCCGCGAAGAAACAGAGCTGCTGGCCAACACGGCGGAGCGGGTGGGCACCATGCACCAACACACGGTGGAGGCCCTGTTTGAGCAGGTTATCTACACCGACGCGGCGCCCGTGGGCGTGGGCGCGGGCCGCATCACGACGGGCATGAGCCTGGTGGGGCGCTCGGTGCTCAGCATCCTGGTGGACCTGTTCAAAGCGCCCGCCAAAGCCGCGACGGTGAGCCTGACGGGCGGTGGCTTGTACGAAAAAGGCCTGCCCGATGGGGCGGAAGTGCCACTGAGCGGCACCATCACGCCGGGCAACGACACCATCAGCGCCCGACGGCTGAAGCGCACCACCCAGGGCGTGACCCTCACGCTTTCGCAACCATCCGGCAATTCGGTGGGCTTCCTGGATTCGGGCTTGATGGCCGACAGTTCCTACGTACTGGAGGCCGACATTGCCACGGGCGGCACCAAGAGCAGCGGAGTGGTGAAGGCCACATTTGTTGCGCCCACCTTCTACGGCATTGCGCCCTCGCTCACCCCGACCCAGGCGGAGGTGAAGGCCCTCACCCGGCAGATTTGGGCATCGGATGAACGGCCCATCACCTTCAATAACGACAACCAGCGGGTGGTGCTGGCGGAGCCCAAGGCCCACGGCCGGCGCACCCTGATTCGTAACCAGAACAACTACAACGTGACCGATGACTTCACCTATTCGGAGGTGGAATTCACGCTGGCCAACGGCAGCAAGGAGTTGATGAGCCTGTACGTGCTCACCGACCCGGCCGGCGATGGCACGGCCTTCATCTACACCTTTTTCAAAGCCTAGTCATGGCCTTCAAAGAACAAAGTCAGGTAAGCCCGACCTATTACAAGCCCTTCGACGAGCGGGGCGAAGTGGACAATGCGGCGGCGCGCAATGCCATCTCGCGCAAATACCGCCGCATGGTGGTGGTCACCTCGTCGGACTCGGTGGCCTGGAAGCTCAAACCGGAAGCGGGTGGGCTCACCATTCAGGGCACCTGGGGCAGCTTAGATGAGCATTGGGAGGTGGACGGGACGGGCGGCGGCGGCCCGCCCTACGACGACGGGCCGATTCAGGCGCAGGTGGACACGGTGGAAACCGATTTGAACACGCTGGAAACGGAAGTTATCGGCATCGAAACCCGCGTGGATACCGTGGAGGCGGAGCTGGGCAACTTCGCCGCCTTGCGCGCCTGGGCGGCCACGCAGACATTTCAATTGGCCGGCGCGGTGCTGGCCCTATTCACTGGCGCGTCCGGTTGGACCTCCGCTGAAAACGTGTTCAGGGCGGTGCTGAGCTACCTGCGCAATCTGGGCGCGGAGGACCTTCGCGGTGGATTCCACCAGTACGCGACGTATGCGGAAATGATAAATATCGGGCTACACTTCCGTCGTGCTGGGATGGAGGCGAAGGTGTATGCGGACCCCGATGTTACTAAAAACGGTAAGTACTACCTGCATACCGATTTGACCACTTGGATAAAAAACGCCGCCACTGAAGCCCAGGTAACCGCCTCCTTCCCGCTATACAGCTCCAGCGCCCTCTATGCCTCCCCCAATACGGTGCAGTTCGATGCTGGCGACGGGCAAGCCAGCCAGCTTTACGAGAGCCTTAACACCGGAGCGGCGGCCACGCAGCCGATTCCGCGTACCAGCGGCGGGGTGCTAAGCACTGCCTGGAAGGCCGTATCGGCGGCCGTGGTCGCCGCGAGCAGTAGTGTCAAGCTCTACGCCACCACGGGCCAAGCCA
>JAYSZD010000319.1:0-1838 GCA_043738185.1 Hymenobacter sp.
ACTGGCTTGACCCTACGCACTTCCGGCCACAAAATGAGTTTGCAGGTATTGTTTCACCAGTTCAATAGAGAGGAAAAAAATACCGAAGTGGAATACAACTACCAAGCTATGGCGATACTGGAATTCAATAATTAGAAAAGCCAGCCTGACTGATAACTCATAACTACTCCACAGCCCGGCATGCGAAAGGGCCGCTAGCGCAATGCCGGCGGCCCTTTACTCAGTTACGCAACTACTCAGCTACTCGCTATTCCCACTCGATGGTGGCTGGTGGTTTCGAGCTGATGTCATACACCACGCGGTTGATGCCGCGCACCTGGTTGATGATTTTGTTGCTCACATCGGCTAGGAACTCGTAGGGCAGGTGGGCCCAGTCGGCGGTCATGCCGTCTACGCTGGTCACGGCGCGCAGGGCTACTACCTGTTCGTAAGTGCGCTCGTCGCCCATCACGCCTACACTCTGGATGGGCAGCAGCATCACGCCGGCTTGCCACACTTTGTCGTAAAGGCCGTGTTCCTTGAGGCCGTTAATAAAGATGGCGTCGGCGCGCTGCAGCAGATCCACTTTGGCGGGCGTGATGTCGCCGAGGATGCGGATGCCCAGGCCGGGGCCGGGGAAGGGGTGGCGGTGCAGAATGTGCGCGGGTAACTCCAGCGCGTGGCCTACTTCGCGCACTTCATCCTTGAACAAAGCCCGCAGCGGCTCCACGATGCGCAGGTTCATCTTCTCGGGCAGGCCGCCCACGTTGTGGTGGCTTTTGATGGTCACCGACGAGCCGTGCACCGATACCGACTCAATAACATCGGGGTAAATGGTGCCCTGGGCCAGCCAGCGGGCGCCTTCCACCTTCTGCGCCTCGCGGTCAAACACTTCAATAAAGGTGCGGCCGATGGCCTTGCGCTTGCCCTCCGGGTCGCTGATGCCAGCCAGGGCGGCGTAAAATTCGGGCGCGGCGCGCACGCCGGTCACGTTCAGGCCCAAGCCTTCGTATGCCTTGAGCACTGTCTCAAACTCGTCTTTCCGCAGCAGGCCATTATCCACGAAAATGCCGTGCAGGCGCGGGCCAATAGCGCGGTGCAGCAGCAGGGCCGCCACGCTGCTATCCACGCCGCCCGAAAGGCCCAGAATAACCTGGTCGTCGGGGCCGATGGTATTTTGCAGCGCCGTCACGGCCGAATCCACGAAGTGGTCGGGCGTCCAGGTTTGCGCGCATTGGCAGATGTCAACCACGAAGTTTTTCAGCAGCTGCTTGCCTTCGGTGGAGTGCGTTACCTCGGGGTGAAACTGGATGCCGTAGGTGTTCTGGTCTGCAATTTTGAAGGCAGCCACGGCCACTTCGGGCGTGCTGGCAATGATGTTATAGCCGGGCGGCAGCATTTTAATGGTGTCGCCGTGCGACATCCAGACCTGCGAGTCGGCGTGCATGCCGCGCAGCAGCGGCGACGAGTCGGTGAGCTCCGCCAGCCGCGCCCGGCCATACTCGCGGATGGTGGCGGGCAGCACCTCGCCGCCGCCCTGCTGGGCCAGCAGCTGCGCGCCGTAGCACACGCCCAACACCGGCACTTGGCCAAGCAGGTGACTCAGGTCGGGGTTGGGCGCGTTCTCATCGCGCACCGAGCAGGGCGAGCCGGAAAGAATGACGCCCCGAATATCCTCAGTCAAAACGAGGTTCGGGGCGTGGGTATAGGGATGAATTTCGCAAAAAACGTGCAGCTCGCGAATGCGGCGGGCTATCAATTGGGTGTATTGCGAGCCGAAATCCAGAATGATGAGTCGTTCCATGCCGCAAAACTAATCACGGATTCGTCGGATTAAAGGCGGATTTTTCGGATTTTGT
>JAYSZD010000320.1:0-4469 GCA_043738185.1 Hymenobacter sp.
ATGGTAGCGGCGTTCAGCGCATTGAGCTTGCTGGGCCGGTTGATGGTGAGGGTGAGGATGCCACTGGCGGCGTCCAGCTCATAGAGCAGGTTTTCGTAGGAAGCAGACATGACAAAAGAAGCCGGAATGAAATTGGTGCGGCCAAAGATAGCACCCAGCCTTTGGGAGGCGGGCAGGGCCTCCTACCCCGCGCATGACGCGCGCCAGCATTATTTCACGCCGTGCAAATCAAATCACTGGGCCTGTTTTTTAATCTGTTGGCGGCCGAAACAAACGAGATATGTATTTATTTCTCTAGATTTCGTAGCACATCCCGTTTTCATCGTTCATCTTTTTCCCTGCACTCATGGGTTTTGTTTCCGAATTTAAAGAGTTTGTCTCCAAAGGCAACGTCCTGGACCTGGCGGTGGGCGTCATCATCGGCGCGGCATTTGGCAAAATCGTCACTTCGCTCACCGACGACATCCTGATGCCTGTTATGAGCCTGTTCATCGGCGGCATCGACTTCCAGAACATGTTCATCACCCTCGATGGCAAGTCCTACGCCACGTTGGAAGAAGCTAGAAAGGCCGGCTCGGCCGCCATTGCCTATGGCAATTTCATCAATGCGATTATCTATTTCCTCATCATCGCCTTCGTCATTTTTTGGGTAGTGAAGGTGGCCAATCGCATGAAGAAGGCCCCCGTGGAAGTGGTAGCCGTGCCCGCCCCGCCCACCACCGACCAGCAACTGCTCATGGAAATCCGGGATTCACTGCGCGCCAACCGCAGCTGAAGTGCCCTTGCCGTTCAGCATGAAAAAACCGCTGTCCACCGAGTTGTGGGTAGCGGTTTTGTTGTTTTTAGCTCAAGTATTCATTTTGTTGTGGGTAGATAAATTGCCGAATCAAAATAAGTTGCGAAATTTGTTTTCCCTCCCATGCTGACGGTTATTGTCAACCCGTTGCATTGAACTACCCCTGCTGCTCATCCGTTGGGCTGCCATACTTACTCCTCTTCACTCGTCGTCGAATATGAAATTTTTGCTCGCTGCTACGCTTCTAAGCGGTCTAAGCCTGATTGCCGTTGGCAATGCCGCCGCTCAGTCGGGTCCTGCATTCCCCACGCCCGGCCAAAGCAGCCAAGCCACTGCCCGACGCACCACCGGCAACAACGCCGAGGAGCTGGCCCGCAATCAGCGTCGTGCCGCCATGACGCCCGACCAAATCAAGCAGGACCAGCAAATGGAGCTGCTGCAAGCCCGCACGGGCAACACCAGCTTCGGCCGCAATGGCACGCCCGACCGGCAGCTCGATTCTGACCGCAGCGGCCGGGGGTTTATGTTGCGCAAGTACAAAGCCAAAAAAGGATTTTCGGAGCTCAAGCGTGGCACGAGCCACTCAATGGTAGGCGCTTCCAATCCTCCCGGCAAGCCACTGGTGCACAAGAACAAACGCAAGCGGTTTTGGCTGTTCTAGCGCAACAGCATTAACTGCCCCACTACAAAAGCCAAAAGCCCTTCCGACCTCATGGTCGGAAGGGCTTTTTTGGCGCCATTAGCTACCCGGCTTACTGATTTTCAGGCTGCTTCTGCCCGCGAAAAGCCGTGGGAAAGCCTTGCCGCAGCGCGGCAAGACCTTCTTTGACCTTACTCGCGTAGCAGGCGTAGCGTGGCCTGGCCCGTGGCCGTGCGCAGCCGCACCAGGTACACGCCCGTTGCCACGTTGCTCAGGTCGAGGGTTTCGCGGAGCAGGCCGGCCCGGGGCTGAGCCGTGAAGCGCCGCACCGTTTGGCCCAGCACCGACGTCAGCTCCACTTCCACGGGGCCCGTGACACCGGCCAGCTCCACGGTAGCCGTGTGCACGGCCGGGTTGGGGTACACCCTGGCGTTGGCTAGCAGCGTGGCGCTTTGGGTGGCCGTCACGCGCTGCTGGAACCAGAGGAAGAAACGCTGGCCCGTGAAGCCGACGTTCATGCTGAAGGCGTAGCTTGGGGTGAGGCTCAGGTTGTGGCGTTGGTTCAGCACCTGGTCTTCGAGCCAGACTTCGGTGCCAGCAGGCAGATTCAGCAGCTCTGGGGCGCTCAGGGTGTAGGCCCCGGTCTGGCCCACGCGCACGCCCAACGGAATGCTGGGTGTTTGCCGCACGCTGGGCAGGCCGTTGATACTGAGTGCTAATGGTCCGGCCTGGCTCCAGAGCGTGGGCAGCCCCCCGCCGTTGAGCTGCACCTTGTAGGCATCGTACGCGGCGGTGAAGTCCGCCGTCGCCATGGGGTCGAAGTGAACCACGGCTTCATCGGCCTGGCCGGCGGCATTGCTCAAGTGCAGGCGCACCAGCGGGGCGAGGCCGCCGCTGCTGCCCCGCGCAAACACGGGGTTGACGTAGCTGCTGGGCCGAGCCGCCGTGGGCAGCACCAGCGCCGAGGCATCGGCGGTGGCCCGCACAAAGAAGCCCTGCATGGCCGCCACGTCCTTAGTGCCGCCATTGGTGCCAATACCCGGCTGATTGGGCGTGGGGCTGGGCAGGTAGCTGCGGTAGGTGCCGGAGTAGGGCCCGTTGGGCACGAACACATACAGGGCGCGGTTCACGCCCGCCGCGGCGGGCACCAGGTCCCAGTCCAGGGGCGAGGGGAAGGGGTTGCCCAGCAAGTGCCAGCCCGATTTGGAAAAGACGCCCCGGCTCAGGCTCAGATTAACGTCAGCACTGCTCAGGGTGCCCGCCAGGTCCACGGTGGTCGTGGGGGCCGTTTGAGCAGTGTAGCCCCGACCGGGCACCAGCGGGTCGGTGGCCAGCGGCACCATCCAGCCGCGGTCGAAATTATCGAGCAGGCCGGAATTGAGACGCGTTTCGTCGTATTTAAACAACGTTGGGAACGGCGTGGCGCTGGTGCCCGCCGTGTTGTAGGCCGGGTTTAGGTTGAACACCGGCAGGTCGTCGGCGAACTCCTGCACCGTGGCCGTGCCCAACTGCATCGGCGAACTGTAGTGGCGGTAGCCCACGCCGGTGGCATTGTTGATGAAGCGTTCCATCGTGGTGGTGCCCGTCACGAGGCTGCTACCGCTGGAATTCACCACCATGGCCGTGCCCGAAGCATCGGAGCGCAGCGTGAGGAAGCCCCCCGAGGCCAGGTTGCCTTCCCTCATGTTGAGGAGGTGGCGCACGGCCAGCGGGGCGATTAGGCTGGCCCCGGTCGGGTTGTTCACGGTCAGGTCAAACAGCACCGTGCCACCGCTGCCGCCCAGGGTTTGGGGCGTGGTGCCGGCCAGCGTGAGGGTGCTGCCGTCGGCGCTGAGGGTGCCGTTGTTGGTCAGGTTGCGGCTCAGCTCGAAGTCGGTGCCCGGCCCCAGCGTGAGGCTTGCGCCGGCGGCCAGGGTGAGGTCGCGGGCCAAGGGAACGAAGCCGCCGCCGCCGGAGCCGGTCAGGTCGGGGTAGCGGGGCAGGCCGGCGGGCAGGGTCACGTCAACAATTCGACTGGGCAGCACGCCGCAGCTCCAGTTGTTGGGGTCGAACCAGTTGGTGGTGCCGGCCGCGCCGGTCCAGGCCGTTTGGTCGCCCCCGTTCACGGTCAGGTTCTGGACGTTGGCCGTGCCGGTGCTGACGGGGTCGGTGCTTACCACCCGCACCCGGTAGCCGGTGCCGGACGGGGTGCCGGGCAGGATGGCGAACCGCACCACGCCGCCGCTGGCGGTGCTGCTCAACAAGGTACCGAGCAGCGGTGCGCCCGCCGCGAATGCGCCCGCTGCGTCCGAGAGCTGCACCCGGAACTGGTTTGCCGCCCCAAAGCCCGCCACGTTGGTGCCGAAGGGTACGTCCACGTCCTGCGCCGGGCAGTAGCTGGTCGGGGCCACGGTGCCCGTGGCGATGGCCGAGGGCGCAGGCTGGTTCAGGCGCACGCTCACGGTGGCATCGGTGTTGTTGGGCACCACGAAGTCGAGGTCGCCGTCGTTGTCCACGTCGCCGGTGGCGACGGTCTGCCCCGAGTTGCCGATGGCTACGTCCTGGCTGGGCCCGAAGCTGCCGGTGCCGTCGTTGAGGCGGCGGCTCACGGTGTTGGCGTCGCGGTTCACCACCAGTAGGTCGAGGTCGCTGTCGCCGTCCACGTCGGCCAGGGCCACGCCGCGGGCGTTGGCCCCGCAGGGCACGGTGCCGCCGCCGAGGGTGCCGCCGCCGTTGTTGCGCAGGATGCTGACTGTGCCCACGCTCGCGTTCACGGCCACCACGTCGAGGTCGCCGTCGCCGTCGAAGTCGCCCAGGGCCAGCTCGCGGGTGCCGAGGCTGGCACCGGGGGTGCTGCCCAGGCCGCCGGGGTCGGCGAAGGTGCCGGCCCCGCTGTTGAGGCGCACGGCCACGCCGCCGGCGGTGTTGCGGGTCACCACGGCATCCAGGTCGCCGTCGTTGTCCAGGTCGGCCAGGGCCAGGCCAAACGGCCCGCTGCCGCTGCCTGTACTCACGGTCGCAAACCCGCTGAAGGCTCCGCTGCCGTCGTTGAAG
>JAYSZD010000321.1:0-12122 GCA_043738185.1 Hymenobacter sp.
TTCAATGCCTACCTGCGCCGGTTTTTGCGTACCACCGAAACCGTGCCCGTCGCAGTAGCTTAAAGCAGCTATCCTTTTGCCGGCTCAATTGTTGCTCTCTGCGTTGGCGTAGCTTTCGCTGACCACGCTATTTTTCTATAATTCTTTCCAGTAAGATATTAGCTATTTCTCCGACGCTCATAACTACCCCGCATATGCCCGCCTTGCTCGCCGAAGACTTACTCAACGAAATGATTCCGCCTTTGAAGGGCACCGATTCGGCGGGCAAAGCAGCGCGCTGGCTCGATGAGTTTCATGTGGCCCAGCTGCCCGTGCTCGACAACCGGATTTACCGGGGCCTCGTCACCGAAGCTGACCTGGCCGATTTTGACGACCCCGAACGGCTTCTCTCGGAGCTGCCCTTGGGTTACGCCGATGCTTACGTTCGTCCCGACCAACACTTTTATCGGGTGATGGAGCTTGCTATTGAAAATAAAATCCAGCTCGTGCCAGTCGTCGATGAGCGCCACGAATACGCGGGCGTGGTCACCATCGCTGACGCGCTGGCCGCGTTTGGGCAGCAGCCGGCGGGTGGCCAGGGTGGCATCATCGTGCTCAGCATGGAGGAGCGGGACTATTCCCTTACCCAAATCAGCCGCTATGTAGAGGAGAATAATGCCAAAATCGTCAGTGCTCTGGTGGCGCAGGACGAAGTGGACCCCTACCGCATCCGGCTCACCATCAAGCTTAATACCGATAATCTGGCGCGTATTATCGCCACGCTGGAGCGGTTCGGTTACGTAGTAACTGCGCAATTCAATGGCAATGCCGTGACCACCGAAGACGAGCAGGAGCGCTACGACGCCCTCCTGCGGTACCTGAATGTGTAAAGCCGGGTGGTAGGGGTACTTCTGACGTTGCGTATGCTGGTAGCTGGCGTCGGGCTGGACCTCGGCCAACCGGCCGATACGTTGCCCCGTTCGCTGGCTCCCGTCGCCGCTCCCACCGATACGCTGGTGCGCGTGGTGCCGTGCCCTGGGGTGCGGCGGGCCGCGGTCATCACCATCCTGTTTGCGGGCAATTCGGTCACCAAAGAGCGTGTTCTGCGCGCGGAGCTGGACTTTCGTGAGGGTGATACCCTGGCTCTGGCCGAGCTGTCCGCCCGGCTCGAAGCCAACCGCCGCCGCTTGTTTAATCTCCAGCTGTTTCACTCGGTGGTGGTGCAGGCCAGCTGCGGCAATGGCGGACTCCTAGTCGTATTTGGCGTGCAGGAGCGCTGGTATACCTTTCCGGTGCCCATTTTGTCCTTGGCCGACCGCAACCTGCGCGCCTGGAGCGAGCGGGCAGACCGGTGGCGCCGCATTGATTACGGCATTCACCTCAGCCAATACAACTTTCGCGGCCGCAACGAGCAGCTCCGGGCGAACCTACAGCTGGGCTTCAACCGCAAGTACGAGCTGTTTTACGAGGCGCCCGGCCTGGGAACGTACCGCCGGCTTGGGCTGGGCGCGGGCTTCTCCTTCTCTCAAAGCCGAACGGTTGATTACGCAACTCAAGCCGACAAGCTGGTGCCCTTGCAGGCTGATGCTGGCTTTCCCATCCAACGGTTTTATGCCACGGCGGGCCTGCGCCTTCGCCATACCGTGCAGTTTCTCACGGCGTTCGATGCGTCTTACCACCGCGAGCGCATCAATGATTCCACCAATTATTACAACCCTAACTATTACCTCGGCCGCACCCAGCGCGAGTACTTGGACCTGACGCTTACCAGTACAAACAACAAGCGCAACACGTTTGCTTACCCACTCACCGGGCAATATGCCCAGGCTCGGCTCACGCACCGCATCTTTTTGGACGAAACCACGCCTGACATCACGACGCTACGTCTGAAGTATGCACGGTACATTGCGCTAGGACGAGGATTTTACTATGCGGCGGGCCTGAGCGGCCAGGCCCGTCTGGCCCACCGCCTGGCCTACGCCGATACTCGGGCCCTGGGCTATGAGGACTTGGTGCGGGGCTACGATGAGTACGTAATTGATGGTCGCCACTACGGATTGGTTCAGCAAGGCATGTCCTATCAGCTGCTTCGCCCCACCTCAATTAGGATTAAGGCCCTCGGCAACGATAAAATCAATACCATTCCGTTAGCCCTCTATCTCAATATCTTTGCCGATGTCGGCTACGTAGCTGCTGGCGCTACCCTGCCCCAAAACCGCCTTCCCAATCAGCTGCTGCGGGCAATTGGCCTCGGGTTGCACTTGGTTACGTACTACGACCGGGTATTTACGGTTGAGTATACCTCGAATGGCCTGGGCCAGACGGGTTACTTTTTCCGCACGGATTTCCCGATTTAACCATTTTGACGGGCTCACCCGGTTATTAATTTGTTACGTAACCGCGCTCTGGTTGCGCAAGCTGTTTGCCCTATTCCGCATGAAAATAGCCATCCTTGGCAAGCCATTTGACGATGAGGCCGCCCCGGCCATTCAGGCACTATTCGATGACCTCGCCGCCCGGCGGGCCGAAGTGCGCATCGGTGAGGCTTTCCGAACCTTCCTCAACAACCGCATCCGTCTGCCCGAGGGAACTACCGAATTCCGCCGCGGCGACTCCCTCCGCGGTGTGCAGTTTGTCTTCAGCATCGGCGGCGATGGCACCTTGCTCGATACCGTAACCTACGTTGGCAGCCTGCAAATCCCGATTCTGGGCATTCATACCGGCCGGCTGGGCTTCCTGGCCACCATCACCCCCGACCGCATTGCCCAGGCCATCGACTCCTTATACAAAGGTCATTTCAATATTGAGGAACGCAGCCTGATTCGCGTCGACACCGACCCCGACGTATTTGGCAGTCTCAATTTTGGACTCAACGAATTCAGCGTTCTCAAGCGCGATACGTCGTCCATGATTGTCGTGCACACGTACATCGACGGCGAATACCTCAATTCTTATTGGGCCGATGGCCTGATAGTGGCAACACCTACCGGGTCCACGGGGTATTCCCTCAGTTGTGGCGGCCCGGTAATGTTGCCCCAAACCAACAATTTTATCATTGCACCCGTATGTCCCCACAATTTGAATGTGCGCCCGTTGGTTGTATCCGACCAAAGTGTGATTTCCTTCGAAATAGAAGGGCGTAGCACCAGTTTTATGCTCGCGCTTGACTCGCGTTCCATGCCTGTAGAGGCGTCTGTCCAGATTGCGGTACGCCGCGAAACATTCAATGCTCGGCTCGTTAAGCTTAACCACGTAAACTTTCTCAGCACGTTACGCAGCAAGCTGAATTGGGGCCTTGACCGGCGAAACCCAACTGGTATTCAGCCGTAACCAGACTATTTCTTGTTGAAAATATACCCGAAAGTTTTTTTAGTTCCCAATAACCACTACTTTTGTCACTGTCTGAAACTGCGCACTTTCCGTGCTGCCCTTATACGCCTGAACGTCGCCTCATCATTTTTGCTGCCTTATGAAAAATATTTTCACGTATTCTACGGCCTTCGCGCTCGGACTAGCTCTAGTGGCTACCCCAGACGCAGAAGCCCAGCAATTTAGTAAGCGGAAACAATACAACTCAGTAGGCTTCAGCCTGAATGCTTTGAATTATTTCGGGGACGTTACTCCGGTTACTAACTTTGCCAGCTTCCGTTTCGGTGCCACCCGTGTTGGTGCGGGAGTATCCATTACCCGTCGCTTCTATCCACGTCTTTCCGGCCGGTTCGCTCTCTCGTACGGCCGTATCTCGGGCGATGATGCTTTGGCTGCCGACAAGAACGACCCCGATGCCCGCTTCCGCTACAATCGGAACATGAGCTTCCGGAATGATATGGCAGAGGCGTCGGCAGTTGCAATCTTCGACCTGATTGAAAACCGCAACAATTACCTGAAGCGCCCGGACTTTGTACCGTACGTCTTCGCTGGGGTAGCCGGTTTCTATAGCAACCCCAAAGGCAAAGTTGGCGATGTTGCTCCCGCTGGCCTGCGGCCCGGCACCTACGTTTCGCTTGCTGACTTGAGAACCGAAGGCCAGGAAAAGGCCTATAGCAAAACCCAGTTTGCGATTCCTTTCGGCGGTGGCATCCGGTACCGCATCAACCGAAATTTCGATGCAAGCCTGGAGATTGGCTGGCGCAAAACCTTCACCGACTATCTGGACGACGTAGGAGGCAAGTACGCTACTAGCTTCACAAGGGCCGACCAAGCTTATTTTGGTGGCGGTAACCCCGTTGCATCCGGCGGTGCGGGCGGTGGTGGCATTTTTTCCGACGGTGGTGGCATAACCCGTGACCGTAGCGATTTCCGCGGATTCGACAATCCTAATGAAATTCGTGGTGACAAGCGCAATAGAACCGACTGGTACATCGTTACCGGGGTCACGTTGAACTACATCTTGACGCCCCGCATCAAGAACCCCAAATTCCGCTAGCCTAACTTGCTGGCTGATTACTTACCCTACAGTCAGTTTGGATGACAAATTCTGGTCTTTACAGCGCACTCCTCGTTTGCCTTACGCAAGCGGGGAGTGCGTTTTTTTGCCCCAACGCTAGCGCACAAACCACCAGCGAAATTGGAATCGGCATCGGCGCGACTAACTATCGCGGGGAAATTGCTCCTAAGTACCAGTTCAACAACAACCGGCCTGCGGTCACGGCCTTCTACCGCAGGGACATCTCGGTACCTATCACGTTGCGCGGGGGCCTCACGGCAGGCTTTTTGCGCGCCGCCGACGACAATGTAGTGGGCGTAGATGGTCAGGTCCCGCCCCTACAAGGCTACCGCCAAGCCAATACTAAAGGCGGCCTTATGGAGGCTTCCGCCGTGATGGAATACAACTTTCTGGATTACCACTTCCGCAAGTCCAAGGTCCATTTCACGCCTTATCTTTTTGTGGGTGTGGCGGCATTCTACGCCAACACCACCACAACTACCAATAATGTGGACCTGGCGTCGCGTTTCGACAGGAGAGGGGGGATGCTGGGGTTTGCCATTCCGGCAGGTGTCGGCTTTAAGTACGCGTTGTCGAAGCACATTAACCTGGGGTTGGAAGCCGGGGTACGCAAAGCTTTTACCGACGAGCTCGACCATTTGGCTACCCAAGACCCGCTTTTGGTTAATCCCAATACCCAGGACTGGTATTATTATAGTGGTGTAAGCCTCTCCTACACCTTCTATAAGATTCTATGTCCGGACCACTACAAGGACAATAAAGAGCTGTTAAAGTAGTGTTTAGCACATTGATAGAGTGATTTGGGTACGTGAGGTCCGATTCCCGGCCTTAGGACTGTCAAGAGAAGTTAACGGCAGTTAAATGCAACCATTTCCGTAACTTGCGTCCTCTTTTAGCGAAACCGCAAAGATGACCGGCAAGGCCGAAATTGATACTCAAAATATTCCCCGCCACGTGGCTGTTATCATGGATGGTAATGGGCGCTGGGCTAAGCAGCGCGGCGGCTTGCGTGTATTCGGGCACCAAAGTGCCATCACGGCCGTGCGCGAGACGGTAGAGGAGGCCGCCGAGTTGGGCGTGCAGTATCTGACACTGTATGCTTTTTCCACCGAGAACTGGAATCGGCCGGCGCTTGAGGTAATGGCGCTGATGCAATTGCTGGTGCACACCATTCGGCAGGAAACGGCCACATTGCTCAAAAATAGCATTCGGCTGGAGGCGATTGGAGATATCAGCACCTTGCCGGCTAATTGCCGGCGGGAACTGGCAGAGGCTATGGAGCTAACCAAAGCGGGCAACCGCATGACCTTAGTGCTGGCCTTAAGCTATAGCGGACGTTGGGACCTGACCCAAGCTGCCAAGCGAATGGCCGTCGACGTAGCCAGTGGCCAACTCCAATCGGCGAACGTGACCGAAGCAACAATCGCAAGCTATTTGGTGACGGCTGGTATGCCGGACCCGGAATTGCTCATTCGCACCAGTGGGGAGCAACGCATCAGCAACTTTTTGCTTTGGCAGTTGGCTTATACGGAACTATACATCACCGATTTATTGTGGCCGGATTTCCGGAAGCAACACTTTCAGGAGGCCATTCGGGTCTACCAAACCCGGGAACGGCGATTTGGCAAAACCAGTGAGCAACTCACTGTATCTTAAATTTTTGCAATGATTATTGTGCGTGATTTTTTTGTGAGATGTGTGCTGGTGTTAGTCCTGCTCGGCGGCTTACTGGCCCAACCGGTGCTGGCTCAGCAGGCCGGGGGCGGAGCTGATGAACCCAAGCGGTACGAATTGGGAGGCATTACCGTGAGTGGAGCCCGCTATCTGGACCCCAATACGCTGATTGGTTTGACGGGTCTGCGGATAGGAGATGCCATCAGCATTCCGGGCGAGGAGGTTGGAAAATCCATCCGCAAACTGTGGGCCCAAGGTATTTTGGGGGATGTGAGCGTAAGCATCGGCCGAATTGAAGGCAACAAGATTTTTCTCGATTACAACCTGAAAGAGCGTCCCCGCTTATCAAAATTCACTTTTACGGGAATTAAGAAGGCCCAAACGGAGGACCTTACCAAGAAGATAACCCTGATTCGGGGCAAGGTGGTAACCGATGCGCTGCTGAATAACACAAGGACTCAGGTCCGTAAGTTCTTTGTCAACAAGGGCTATCTCGACGCTAAAGTGAACGTGGTGCAGGTCGCGGATTCGTCGCTCTCTAATAGCGTGGCTTTGCGTATTGATGTGGACAAGGGCTCGAAAGTTCGGATTCATGACATCGCATTCGAAGGCAACCAAGCATTTTCGGACCGTAAGCTGAAGGGTAAATTTAAAAAAACTAAAGAGCGGAAGCCATATAAATTACTGACTGCCGGTAAGTTCCAGCGTGCCGAATACGAAGAGGACAAGAAGATGCTGCTGGATTTTTATAATGCCGAAGGCTACCGCGACGCTACCATCGTATCGGATACGTTAACGCGGGACAGCGAAGGGCTTGCGCTACGCATCAAGGTAGACGAAGGCCCCAAGTATTATTTCCGCGACATCACCTGGAATGGCAACTATCTTTATGACGATAAGACGTTGGCCAACGTGTTGGGCATTAAGCCTGGCAGTCCCTACAGCAAAGAAACGCTGGATAAACGCCTGAATTACAACCCGGCCGGTCAGGATATTTCTTCGTTATACCTGAACGACGGTTACCTGTTTTTCACGATTGAAGCCGTGGAAACCAAGATTGAGGGCGACTCCATTGACATCGAAATGCGCATGAGCGAAGGCGTGCAGGCGCATATCAAAGACATTAATATTTCGGGCAATACCAAAACCAGCGACCACGTGTTGCGGCGCACCCTGCGCACTTTGCCAGGTGACAAATTCAACCGCGAGCTGCTAATTCGCTCGCAGCGGGAAATTGCCACGCTGGGCTATTTCGACCCGGAAAAAATCGGCATCAACCCGATTCCGAATCCCGTTGACGGCACAGTTGATATCAACTATACAGTGGAGGAAAAACCTTCCGACCAAGTGACGCTCTCTGGCGGCTGGGGTGGTTTCGCGGGCTTCATCGGCACGGTAGGTCTTGTTTTTAACAACTTCTCGCTCCGCAAAGCGGGCACGCTGCGCAATTGGACGCCTGTTCCGTCGGGCGATGGCCAGCGTCTGGCCTTAAACGTGCAGGCCAATGGCGTGCAGTACCAAGCGTATTCGCTCTCGTTTACGGAACCCTGGCTGGGTGGCCGGCGCCCCAATTCGTTCTCCTTTAGCCTCAACCACAGCATTCAGCGGGCGGGTCAGGCCCTCGATGCTTCAAACAGCAGCTTCATTAAGGTAAGCAGCGCTACAATTGGTCTGGGCCGGCAGCTGCGCGTTCCAGATGACTATTTTACGCTGAGCAATTCGCTGTCGTACAGTCAGTACCAGACCCAAAACTACGCCCTGATTCCCGGTGCCGCGACGGGTACTTTTACTAATATTTCCCTTAACACCACCCTTGCGCGCAATAGCATCGACAACCCGACCTACACCCGTCGGGGCTCGTCGCTGAGTCTGAGTGTGAACCTGACGCCTCCCTACTCGTTACTGAATCCGAACCACATTGACCCCAACAAGTTCATTGAATTCCATAAATGGATGTTCGACGCCTCGTGGTTTACCCCTGTGTTGGGTAAGCTGGTGTTGAATACACGGGCTCACTTCGGCTATCTGGGCAACTACAGCTCTAATGTAGCACTCGGGGCGTTTGAACGGTTCAAAATGGGCGGTGCGGGCCTGGGCTTCAATGGAGCCGGTAACTTTCTGGCCGGAACAGAATTTGTGGGCCTGCGGGGATACGACGACCCCAACAGTGCTTTTGCCATTCCTACGGCGCAAACTATTAATGGGGTAGCGCAAGCGGGCGGCGTTGCCTTCAACAAATACGTGCTGGAGATGCGCTATCCGGTCAGCCTCAACCCGGCGGCTACCGTCTACGTGCTGGCATTTGCCGAAGCCGGCAACTCCTACGACAGCTACCGCAACTACAATCCCTACAAGTTGTACCGCTCGGCTGGGGCAGGTGCCCGGATTTTCATGTCGGCATTCGGTTTACTAGGATTTGACTACGGTTACGCTTTTGATTCGGTAGTCCCTCCTCCCGGCACGCCGGCTGGTACCAAGCAGGAATTCGGTAAGTTTCACTTTATCATCGGCCAGCAAATTCGCTAGCTGGGCACTAGCGGACGGTATTTCACGTTTCCTCCGGTATGAAGAACATTCGCGGCCTGCTGGCCTTGTTATTGCTTACGATAGCATCTGGGGCTCAGGCACAGAAATTTGGCTGGGTTGATACCGAGTTTATCATGGCTAAAATGCCTGAGTATGCTAAGGCTCAACTAGAGTTGAATACCTACTCGGATACTTGGCAGAAGGAAATCGAGGTTCAGAAAAAAGACCTCGACAAGCTCTATCGTAACTATGCCGCCGAAGAAGTGGTCCTGACCGAACCCATGAAGAAAAAGCGGCAGGATGAAATTTTGAAGCAGGAGCAAGACATTAAAACGTATCAAAACAAGCAGTTCGGATACGAGGGACAGATATTTAAGAAGCGGCAGGAACTCAATAAGCCCGTTCAGGACAAGGTGTTTGAAGCTGTGGAAAAAGTTGCCAAGAAGAAGCAGTTGGCCGTGCTGTTCGACAAATCGGGCGATTTGACTATGCTTTACACCAATCCGGCGCACGATTACACCGAATTTGTGTTGGAAGAACTGGGCTTGGGCGCTGAAGACCGCAACCAGCCCGGCCCACGAGGTACGGTGAAAACCGTGGCACCACCCAAAACGCCGGTCGATGCGAACTTCGAAACGGATTCGGGAGCAGCTAGCCCGAGCCCGGTGACCAAGCCCACTAAGCCCGTTAAAAAGACTACCACCAAAAAGAGCTTGAAGTAATTACCTTTGTACCACTATTTTTCTGACCTTTTTTCTTTGATGAATCTCGTGAAAATCTTTCGTCTGACGCTCGCCGCCGCTCTGCTGACCGCCGGAACCCTGGCCGCCACTTCCGCGCAGGCCCAGGCCCCCCTCAAAATTGGCTACACTGACGTGCAGTACGTGTTGGCCCAGATGCCCGAAAGCAAGCAAATTGAATCTGACCTGAAAGCTTACAATGGCCAGCTGGAAAGCCAACTGCGTAGCAAATCCGGCGAGCTAGAAGCCAAGTATAAAGCCTACCAGCAAGGCGAGGCCACCATGACTGACATCGTGAAGGCCGACAAGCAGAAGGAAATGCAGAACATGCAGCAGTCCATTCAGGAGTTTCAGCGTAGCGCCGAGCAGTCGTTGCAGCAGAAGCAGCAAACTCTGCTCAAGCCTGCTTTAGACAAGCTGCAGAAAAATATTGATTTGGTTGCCGATGAAAACGGCTTCACCTACGTGTTTAACTCCGATGGCGGCGGTAGCCCCCTGCTGTTGCACGCGCCTAAAGAGGGTGATATTTCTGACTTGGTACTGAAGAAGATGGGCATTACTCCCGGCGCTGCCGCACCCATCAAATCGGGTCCGGCGACTCCCGCCACTGCTACTCCGCCTGCTCCGGTGAATAGCAAGACCAAAATCAAAACCAAAAAATAAGCGGCAGCACGCCGCGCAGAAGCGGAAAAGCCGGAGCAATTGCTCCGGCTTTTTTCATGTGCTTACGAGCTAAAACGATGAGCCAGGAGATTGATACCGAAGATTTTGAGGAAGATGAGTTGGACGCTGGTGAGGGCGACGAGCTTTACGAACACCACCGCATCGTGGTAGACCGTGGGCAGGAACTGTTACGCATCGATAAGTTTTTGCTGGGCCGGCTGCGCAATACCTCACGTAACAAAGTGCAGGAAGCCATCCGGGCTGCGGCCGTGGAGGTAAACGGCGTGACGGTGAAGCCCAATTACCGGGTGAAGCCCCAAGATACCATTATCATTACCCTCCCCGAGCCTCCGCGCGAGGACCGGGTGGTACCCGAAGAAATGGATTTGGATATTCGCTACGAAGATGCTGACCTGCTCATTGTAAACAAGCCCGCCGGGCTCGTGGTACACCCCGCCTACGGCCACTGGCAGGGCACGCTGGTGAACGGCCTGGCCCACCACTTGGCCAACCTGCCCACCGGCCGCAATGGAGAAGTTCGCCCCGGCTTGGTTCATCGTATCGATAAGGATACTTCGGGCCTGCTGGTTATCGGCAAAACGGAATTTGCCATGACTCATTTATCATTGCAATTCTTTCATCACACCATCAAGCGCAGTTACCTGGCGCTCGTGTGGGGCACGCCGCCCGGTCCCACGGGTACTATTCGGGGCCATATTGGCCGCAGTCTGCGCGACCGCAAGGTGCAGGCCGTGTATCCCGGCGGGGAGCAGGGGAAACCCGCAGTGACGCATTATGAGGTGCTGGAACACTTTGGCCCCGTTACCTTGGTGCGCTGCATCCTCGAAACTGGCCGCACCCACCAAATTCGGGCGCATATGCAGTACTTAGGCTACCCGCTCTTTTCGGATGCTACTTATGGCGGCGACCGGATTCGGGTGGGACAGAACACCGGGGCCTACCGGGACTTCGTGGAAGGG
The DNA here is from genome assembly GCA_043738185.1 of Hymenobacter sp. GTDB lineage: Bacteria > Bacteroidota > Bacteroidia > Cytophagales > Hymenobacteraceae > Hymenobacter. The sequence continues at coordinate 11,010 of JAYSZD010000321.1, forward strand.
GCCTTTCGACTTATGTCCCGTCAAGCATTACATGCCCGGTCGTTGGGCTTTGTCCACCCTAGCTCCAATGCTCAGGTTTCTTTTGAGGCAGAGCTGCCAGCCGATTTTGCCGGCGTACTGGAAAAATGGCGGGTTTGGGCTGCCGCCTGAAAAAAATATTATAAACAAAAAAATGGCCCCAGCGCATTGCGCTGGGGCCATTTTTCTACGTGCGAAGTCAGAATTACTTCTTCTTCGGTACTGGTTTCTTAACTGCCGTTCTGGGTTTGGCATTGATAACCTCCAGGTTGTTCATAGCGCCCTTATTCGCTGGGTCCAGGGTCAGGACCTGCTCGAAGTACGACTTAGCCGTTGGCTTATCACCTTGCTGAAAGGCGTACACGCCCAAGTAGCCATAAGCCTGCACCAGGCCTTCGCGGAATTTAGCAGGCTCAGCATCGGCTTCTTTCGACAGCGCAATGTATTTTTCGTAGTGCGTTTTGGCCAAGCCCTGTTTGCCCTCCGGGTCACGCTGGGTATTCACCCCAGCCCGGTACAAATAGGCAGGAGCGTAGGTTGGTTTTGCGACGTTGATAATGCCGTACACGCTGTCGGCCTCCACGTATTGCTTATCACTGCTGAAAGCCGTAGCCAACCGGAATTGGTCAGTGAGGTCGCCGTTGCATTTGTTCAGTTTGTACTTATACACGCTGATGGCGCCCTTGTAATTTTTCTGGTTGGCGTAGATACCCGCCAGGTCGTTCTGAAAGTCGCAGCCTTTAGTAGGGTCTTTCTTTATGAGCTCATTGATACCGGCAACGGCTTCGTCACCCTTACCAGTCTTACTCATGATTTTGTACTTGTAGGCCAAGTCTTCCGAAATAACCTTGTCGGCTGGAACCATGGCAAGGTAGGAGTCCATGGCCGTAGCAGCGGCTGCGAAATCACCGGTTTCGTACAGCAAATAGGGCTTGAGACGGTTCATGGTGAAGTTAGTAGGGTCACTTATCAGGACCTTATTCACCTCAGCCAAGGACTCAGGATACTTGCTGGTCAGGTACAGAAACGAAGCATATTGCGCATCGGTGGCCGACGATTTTTCAGCCAGCTCCGTGTACTTCTGGAATGTGCTCA
>JAYSZD010000322.1:0-1833 GCA_043738185.1 Hymenobacter sp.
CGCACTTCCCGGCTCCAGTCGTAGCTGAAACCGAGGCTGCTGAGCTGCTGCACATAGGTTTCAATGTTCTTATCGGTGGTAAGAGCGGGGTGCTGGCCGGTCTGGATGGCGTACTGCTCGGCGGGCAGGCCAAACGAGTCGAAACCCATGGGATGCAGCACGTTGAAGCCGCGCAGGCGCTTGTAGCGCGTCACAATATCGGAGGCAATGTAGCCCAGCGGGTGGCCCACGTGCAGGCCCGCCCCGGAGGGGTAGGGGAACATGTCGAGCACGTAGTACTTGGGCTGGTCGGAGTGGTTGGCGGTTTTGAAAGTGCTGTGGGCCTTCCAGTGGGCCTGCCACTTCTTTTCAATCTCTTCGGGGCGGTATGCGGGCATCGGGCGCGGAGTTTATTCCGGGCAAAGGTAGGACGTAGGAGAAAGTAGGGCGAAATTTGTTGCGACGTCTCTTGTACCGGCCCTAACGCGTCAACCTCACCCCCGGCCCCTATCCCCAGGAGAGGGGCCGGGGGTGAGGTTGACGCGTTAGGGCCGTATGACTCATTTTGCCCCGCAATTCCGCGCTACATGGCCCGCATCCCCAAAGAATTAGTCGACCACATCATCCAGACCGCCGACATCGTGGAAGTCGTCGGCGACTTTGTGCAGCTCAAGCGCAAAGGCCAGAATCTGTGGGCCCCGTGCCCGTTCCACAACGAGAAGTCGCCCTCGTTTTCCGTGAATCCGGCCAAGAGTCTGTATAAGTGCTTCGGCTGCGGCAAGGCCGGCGGCGTGGTGCAGTTTGTGATGGACGTAGAAGGCACCAGCTACGTGGAGGCCCTGAAATACCTGGCCAAAAAGTACGCCATCGAGATTCAGGAGGAAGAAAAAACGCCGCAGCAGCAGCTGGAGCAAAACGAGCGGGACTCGCAGTTCATCGTCTCGGACTTCGCCAAAAACCACTTCCACCGCCTGCTGCTCAACTCCGACGAGGGCATGAGCATCGGCTACGGCTACCTCAAGGAGCGCGGCCTCAACCTGAGCACCATCCAGACCTTTGAGCTCGGCTACTCGCTCGATAGCTGGGACGACCTGATGAAAGCCGCCGAAGCGGCCGGCTACGACAAAAGATATCTGGAAAAAACCGGCCTCACCGTCATCAAAACCGACGACCAGGGCAAGGACACCGGCCGGCGCTACGACCGGTTCCGGGGCCGGGTGATGTTCCCGATTCACAACATCAGCGGCCGGGTGGTGGGCTTCGGGGCGCGCACCCTGAAGCGCGACGACAAGATGGCGAAGTACCTGAACTCGCCCGAGTCGGAGATTTACCACAAGTCGGACGTGCTCTACGGCTTGTTTCAGGCGCGGCAGGCGATACGGACGCAGGAGGTCTGCTACCTGGTAGAAGGCTATCTGGATGTGCTTTCGCTGTACCAGGGCGGCATCAAGAACGTGGTGGCTTCGTCGGGTACCTCGCTCACGGAGGGCCAGATTCGGCTCATCAAGCGGTATTCCGACAACGTGACGGTGCTGTATGACGGCGACGCGGCGGGCATTAAGGCCTCGCTGCGGGGCACCGATTTGCTGCTCGAAGGCGGCCTGAACGTGCGCGTGGTGCTGTTTCCGGACGGCGACGACCCCGATAGCTACATCCGCAAAGTGGGCGACCAGCGCTTCACCGAATACATCGAAACCAAAAGCCAGGATTTCATCACCTTCAAAACCACGCTCGTGGCCCGCGAGGCCAGCAACGACCCCGTGAAGAAGGCCGAGGCCATCCGCGACGTGCTCCACAGCATCGCCAAAGTGCCCGACGCCATCAAGCGCCAGGTGTTTTTGCAGCAGACGTCGG
>JAYSZD010000323.1:0-1831 GCA_043738185.1 Hymenobacter sp.
ACGTAGTAGCCGAAGCCCATCACCTGCTCGTCAATCTGGGTGGCCAGCTCGCGGGTGGGCACCAGAATGAGGGTGGTGGTGTGGCCGTGCTTGTCGTGCGAAATCTTGTCGAGCAGCGGCAGCAGGTAGGCGGCGGTTTTGCCGGTGCCGGTCTGGGCGCAGGCAATGAGGTCTTTGCCGTCGAGGATTTTGGGGATGGCCTGCTCCTGCACGGGCGTGGCCTGCTGGTAGTTCATGGCGTCGATGCCGGCCAGCAGGTCGTCATGGAGCTTAAATTCGTGAAACGTCAAGGTTCAGCTGATAAAAGTTGGTAAAGGGCTGACCGTGATGCCTGGGCCAGCAAACCGCTTGATTTGAGGTAAAGATACGGACGGGCGCGGTTGAGGCTAGCGGACTGATAACGAATAGTAGAATGTCATGCAGAGCGCAGCGAAGTATGACGTTCTTTACTCTTTGCTGCGTTATCAAACTCCATCCATGGCCGCTCTCGACCGTTTTTCCAGCCAAGCTGCTGATTACGCCCGCTACCGCATCGACTACCCGGCCGACTTTTACCATTGGCTGCTGCCCCAGGTGCGGGCCCGGGAGCGGGCCTGGGACTGCGCCACCGGCAACGGCCAGGTAGCGGCCGTGCTGGCCGAAACTTTCGTGCGGGTAGATGCCACTGACCTCAGCGATAAGCAACTAGCGCAGGCGCCCGCCCGGCCCAATGTGCAGTACCAAGTGGCCCGCGCCGAGCAGACGCCCTTTCCCGCCCGGCGTTTCGACCTCATCACCGTGGCGCAGGCCGTGCACTGGTTCGAGCACGCCGCCTACCACGCCGAGGTGCGCCGCGTGGCCCGCGCGGGCGCCGTGCTGGCCGAGTGGGGCTACGGCCTGCTGCACGTGAGCCCGGAAATTGACCCGTTGGTGCGGCAGTTTCACGACCTGACCATGGGCCCGTATTGGGACGCCAACCGCTGGCACATCGAGGACGAGTACGCGCGCATTCCGTTCCCTTTTGCAGACGTGCAGCGGAAGCGGTTTGCCGTGCGCCGGCAATGGTCGGCGGAGTGGTTTCTGGAATACCTGCGCACGTGGTCCAGCGTGGTGAAGTGTAAGGAGCAGCATGGCGAAGACCTCGTGGCGCTCATCGCCGACCACATAACCCAGCTCTGGGAGCCCGGCGAGCGGGAGGTAGTATTCCCAGTGTTTGCGCGGGCTGGGCGAATAGAATAATCCGCGGCTGACCGCGTTGGATAGGCTTCACGCAAATACACTTCCATGAACCTACTGGCTACCCAGGCCCGCGCCGTCCTGCTGTTTTACCGGACCGTGGCGCCGTTCATGTTGGGCATTTCGGGCCTGATACTGGCGGCGGTGTTGTTCCCGGCGCTGCATGAGGGCTGGGGTACGGGCCTGCTGCCGGCCATTTTACTTGCCAAGCTGGCCACGGCGCCGGTGGTGTGGTACCTGTCGGAGCAGCTGCGTCCCGGCCAGTACTGGTTCTATTTCAACCTGGGCGTGTCGCGCCGCCGCTTGTGGAGCGGCGTGGTGGCGCTGGATGGGGTGTTGTTTTTGGGAGGCGCACTGGCCATGCGGGCCGGCGTGGCGTGAGGGCGGCGGGATGGAAGGCGGCGGGCCCGCAGGTGCTGGAGGCCGACGGCATTCAGGTGGTGTTTGGCGGGCGGCAGGTGCTGGCTAATATCTACCTGCGGGTGCAAACCGGCCAGATTGTGGGCTTGCTGGGCCGCAACGGCAGCGGGAAGTCTGTGTTGCTGCAAACCATTTTCGGAGCCCGCACCGTGGCCGATGCCTCGGTGCGCGTGAACGGCCGGCGGGTGGTGCCCGC
>JAYSZD010000324.1:0-1829 GCA_043738185.1 Hymenobacter sp.
TACCTGGCCTTCAACAAGCCCGTGGGCGTGACCAGCACCTCCGAGCCCGGCGTGCGCGGCAACATCGTGGACTACGTGAACCACGCCGCCCGCGTCTTCCCCATCGGCCGGCTCGACAAGGACTCGTCGGGCCTGATATTCCTGACCAGCGACGGCGACATCGTGAACAAAATTCTGCGGGCCGGCAACAAGCACGAGAAGGAATACCTCGTGCAGGTAAACCGCATTCTCAGCGACCGCATGCTGGAGGAAATGTCCCAGGGCATTCCCATGCTCGGCACCATCACCAAGCCCTGCCTGATTGAGAAGGAAACGCCCTATATCTTCCGCATCACGCTGGTGCAGGGCCTCAACCGCCAGATTCGCCGCATGGTGGAGCATTTTGGCTACGAAGTGGTGAAGCTCGAACGCGTCCGCATCATGAACGTGACGGTGAAAGGCCTGCCCGTGGGCGACTGGCGCGAGCTGACCCCGCCGGAGCTGGCCGGCATCATGAAGATGGTAGCCAAGTCCAGCGGCACCGAAGACGCTTCGGGTGGCCGCCGCCGCACCACGCAAAGTGACGCCCCCAAAACGCCTGCCGTGGACCGGCGCCCCAAATCCGGCCCGCCCTCGCAAAAAAACCCCTCCGCCAACGGCTGGTGGGGCCCACGCCCTGAAAAAGCCGCCGGTCCCGGCACCAGCAAGCGCCCGGCCAAAACCAACCCCGGCGCCGCGGCCCGGCCCAAGAGCAAAGGCCCCAGCGCCACGGGCAGCCGGCCCGCCTCTAAGGGCAAGGCCGGCCCTGGTGGCCGCAGCAAAGGGCCGGCCCCCAGGCGGTAAGGCCCGGCCCGGACCCAAGCAGCACCCCTGCATCCCAGCGCCAATCCAAATGGCGCTGGGATGCAGGGGTAAAAATCAGTTTAAACTTTTTTGGCTACAAACCAGCCGCACGTTTTAGTTAGTAAGAACCTTCAATGGTGAATTTGGCTCCTTTGCAACGGCAGCACGCTACGTGCTTCTACTCCTGGCTCCGCGACCCGGAGGTCATTGAGTACTCTTTGTCGACTTTCCAGACACTGAAAACCACTCAGCAGATTGACCACTGGTTTGCGGCCACTCTGGCGCAGGAAAACTGCCTGAACCTGGGCATCTACGCCACCGAAAACAACGCGTTGATTGGCTACGCGGGCCTGGCGAGCATTTCCAGCACCAATCACTCGGCAGAATATTTCATTTTCATCGGAGAGAAGGCTTTTTGGGGCAAAGGCATTGGGACGGCGGTGACGAAGCAAATCGTCAGTATTGGCTTTACCAGCCACCACCTCAATCGGATTATGCTCACCGTCTCGGAACCGAACACAGGCGGCTTACGCGCCTACACAAAAGCGGGCTTCGTTGTGGAAGGGCGCCTGCGACAGGCCTGTTGCCGACGGGGCCTGTTTCATGATAAAATCGTGATGTCGGTGCTGAAATCGGCCTGGCAGCAGGCATAGGCAAGCCCTTGCCGCGTTAGCGACGTGCCCCCAGGCCGAAAAGAATCAAATCCATCCGTTTCGGGGTTAGGTTTGACAATGAAGTACTTTCTACTACTCGCCTGGTGGCTGTGGCTGCCCGGACCGGCACTGGCCCTGAAGCCGCTGGAGCCCCTGCAGATTGCCGAGCAGTTTGTGGCCCCGGCCGGGTGGCCCGAAATGCGGGACTACCTCTGCTGCGAGGCCGCCGGCCAGGCCCGCCGCGAAACCCTGGGCCAGCAGATTCCGGCCCGGCTGCGGCGCGTGTGCCAGCTGGTGCAGCAAGGGCCCGCCACCGCCGTGGTGGCCGTGGAGCTGCGCGACTCCGTGGACCGC
>JAYSZD010000325.1:0-1827 GCA_043738185.1 Hymenobacter sp.
GGTGCCGGTAGCGGACAGCGCCTCGCCGGTGGCGTTGGTGCTCAGCAACGTGAACGTGGGCAGGCCCTGCTTATCCACTTCGCCCGGCCCGGACAAAACGAGGCTGAGCGGGTTGCGCCCGATGGCCAACGCGCGGGTGCCGGTGCGGGTTTCACCGGCCGCGTCGGTCACGTCGGCAGTTATTTCGAACAAATAGCCGAGCTCCCAACCGCGCCGGCCGTCAGGTGCTTTGGGCACCAGCGGCGGGGTGAAGGTGAGCGTAAACCGGCCCTCGGCATCAGTGGTGGTGGTGCCGTGGGCAATTTCCTGTGTGCCCCGGTTGCTGCCAGGAGTAAAGCCGCCGCGCTCGTAGCCGCCGCCGTAGCGATAGCCAAACAGCGGCCACAGCTCGCGGCGCGTGATGCGGTACTTGACCTGGGCCCCGTCGGTGGCCTGCCCGGCGTAGGCGCGGGCGCGGCCGTTGAGGGTGAGCGGCTGGCCCAGCGCCGGCCGGCCGGGCACCGAATCAATACTGACCAGGAAGGTGGGCCGCTTATAGTCTTCCACCGCGAAGCTCACACCACCGTGGTCGGTTTGCAGGCTCATTTCGCCATTCAGCAAACTGGTGGGCAGCACAATGGAGCCGTGGAAGCTACCGAAATCGGAAGTGGTGAAGGGCAGCGTCTGCACGGTTTGCCCGTTCACGTCCACCAGCCGCACGCTCACAGCCTGGCCGGCCACGAGGCTGCTTTTGGCCCGCAGCATTTCGGTCAGAATCCCTTTGAAATAGAGCGTCTGGCCCGGCCGGTAGATGGCGCGGTCGGTGAAGAAAAAGGTGCGGCGCTGGGCCGGTTCGGGCCGGTCAGGATTGGACTGGTAATAGCCGTTCACATTGGCGAGCAGCAGCGTATCCTTGCCGCGCCAGATGCGCACGGCCCGGATGCGGCTATTGTCGTCAGAGTCCTCAGCAGCCGTTTTATTCAACTTGAGCAGCAAGGCTTCGCCAGCCACGTTGGTGGCCGCAATTTCTCCCTTTTTGATTTTCCAGTCGCTGTCCTTGCGGTCGTAATACTGATAAGTTGCCTGGGTTTGCACGCCGGCCAATGGAACGCCGCTCTGGCGTTGCAGCACCAGCAGCCGAGTGGCGGGTGCCTCGGCATCCTGCCGGTTCACGGCGCTCAGCTCACTGGCCCCCACAAAGCCGTAGCTCGTCACCGCGCCCGCCCGCTGCTCCGTGGGCTTGGTAGCCTGGTTGCTGATAACGACCAGATAGTAGCCAATGGGCAGCGCCGCACCCGCCACCGCAAACTTCTGCTCCTTGTAATCCTGCGGATGCGTCGGTACCGGCACCGCCCAGGTAGCGGCCGGCGCGGCGCGCAGGGCACGGGTGTAGCGCTGGGCGATGGTGCGGTTTTTCTCGTCGTATTCGCCCGATTTTTCCCACTCCTTCAGCGAAATGCGGTAGGCCCAAGCGTGCAGGCCGGTCACATTGCGGGCCGTCAGGTCCAAGCGCCAAGGCTGGTTGGGAATAACGATATCCGAGGCGGTGAAGCTTATTTCCGGCTGCTCGATGCTTTCGCGCAGCTGCCGCGCCCGCGCCGCGCCGCGCGACTTCGGGAACCGCACCTCCGCTTCCCGCGCCAGCTTCACGGCGGCCACGTTGTCGCCGGATTCGCGCACGGCTTCGGCCCGGCGGGCCATAAACTCCGTGCTGATGGGCAGCGCCCGGTACGTTTCGGCCATCCGCACCAACGCGGGCTCGTACTGGGCGGCCAGGTCGGTATTTTGGGTCAGGCTGTGCAGGTAGTCAATCCGGCTCAGGTCCACATCGGCTAGAGCGGCGAGGTT
>JAYSZD010000326.1:0-1827 GCA_043738185.1 Hymenobacter sp.
GCAATAAGTCGTAGCGCGAACGTTGTAGTTCGCATTTACGCGGCATTAACGGCGCGGGAACGCGAACTACAACGTTCGCGCTACGACTTATTGCGTAACATCAATGGGGAAGATGCCAAAAGGCTGCGTTAGCCGCGGCGGCGCATTTTGCTCACCAGCCAGAACACGAGCAGCACCACTACCACCACGGCGATGATGCCCGTGTAGGCACCGGCCTTGAAGATGGTACCAATGGCATCGCAGCCGGTGAGAGAGGTAGCCAGGACGCCGAGAAAAAGAAAGAGGGTAAGGCGGGAGGTATTCATGAATTTGAAGCGAAGAGTGAAAGGAATGGCCGGCAATAGTGGCGCGGCCAGTTGCCTGCTGATACTGGGGCCGCGCCCAAAAGGTTGAGCCGGACCTCCCGCGCCGCACCTTATTGCGGGACCGGGCTCGGTTGCGCGTAGTTTTGGAGGATGAATCTACCCCTTCGCCTCGCCCTCTTTCTGGTGCTTTTGGGCAGCGCCAGCCAAGCTCAGATTTTGCCCGGCAGCTTAGACAGTCTGGCTCACCAGCAAACGGTGCTTGAGTTTCAGCAGACGCTGAACAAGGAGTTCAGCAACCCCGAGGAATCGCCGCTGACGGCGGCAGAGCGGCGGAAATTCAAGTCGTTGCCCTACTACCCCAACCGCTACGGCTACTACGTGGCGGCGCAGCTGGTGCGGGATTCCACCGCGCAGCCGTTTGCCATGGAAACCAGCACCGACCGCCGGCCCCTGTACCGCAAGTACGGCGAGCTTCGCTTCGTGCTCCAGGGCCAGCCCATGCGTCTGAGCGTGTACCAGAGCGCCGATTTGCTCCAGCGTCCCGGCTTTGAAGACTACCTGTTTGTGCCCTTCACCGACCTCACCAACGGCCAGGGCAGCTACGGCGGCGGGCGCTACCTGGACCTGCGCATTCCGCCCAACGGTACAACGGCCGTACAGCTGGATTTCAACCGCGCCTACAACCCTTCCTGCGCTTACAACCACGGATATTCGTGCCCGGTCCCGCCCGCCGAAAACCGGCTTTCGGTGGCCATTCCGGCCGGGGTTCGCAGCGACCATTAGGGCAAAGCAGCAACGAAAAAGTCCGCTGTGCGGTGCACACTCGTCCTTACCCAAAGCTGGAATTCGGGTCGCAGCTGGTTAATGGAACAGGGAATTGTATGTTTGGGAATCCCCGTACCCTTGGGCCGGAAAGGACATCAAAACCCAGATGCTTTGACCATGACAATAAAACCCGGCTTATCCATTCTTTTCTGTTTGGCTGCCCTGCCATCATTGGGACAAGAAGCAGGCCCTTCCCTTGCGGCTTACCCGGTGCGAAAGTTTTCTGTTGGGGTATTGGGCACTTACAATGGCGTGGGCATTCAGTCGGATTACCGCTTTGCCCGGCGCTGGGGCGTGAAGCTGGCCGGGGTTCAGCAGTTTGGCTATGAACGGGCAGCCGAGTACGGCCGCGCCGGCATCGGACTCCTGACCTACTCCTTGCCCACCAACTTCAAATTGGTAGAACCAGTGGTGGGCGTCGGCGCCGTGTACTCGCTTTACCACTGGGCGCTGGCCGGGGGCAGCGGCGACGTAACCGACCTAAACCTCGGGGCGGGCTTTGGCACCAACCTGCGGTTCAATGACCGTTTTCAGACCGGGCTCAACATTTTCGTAGTCAATGGTTTTCGGGCCGAATACCAAACAGGCGACATGGTGGTAACCGGCCGCCGGGTGGTGGTCTTCCCCACTCTCACCCTGGACTTCCTCCTCTAGCCGGCCGTCGATAACTACCGCACCGTCCAACGCGACGGGCTAG
>JAYSZD010000327.1:0-1825 GCA_043738185.1 Hymenobacter sp.
CTTTGTAGTCCGCGTCCCTGGCGGAAACTTTAACGGCGATAAATGCTCGGGGACGCGGACTACAAAGTCCGCGCTACTGTCCGCTACTAAAAGCAGTAATAAACGAAGCGAAGGCCCCGATTTTGAACAAGTCGGGGCCTTTGCTGTATATTTGCCGTATCAATTCTTTCTCCCAAAGGATTGTTTTTATACAGAGGCGCTGAGAGACAGGCTCAACGACGCGCCGGCAACCATCCGCAACCGCGGGCAAGGTGCCAATTCCTGACCATATAAAAACAAGTTGCCGTGGACGCTGCCAACACCCTCCCCAATCACACCGCCGGACTTATTGCCGCCCCCGCGCTTATGCGCCGGGCTGCTATGGGCTGTTGTTGCTGTTGTTGTCTGGCTTAGCCTGTCCTGCATGGTTTTTCGTGGGTAGGTGGGCGGTAGCGCAGGCTTAGTGCCTCCGCACGCCGGCGTCTTTGCGGCTGCTTGCGGGCGTCTGCATCCGCATTTTATGGGTTGTTGCTGGCTGTTGCGCTTCGGCGCGCAGCGGGCAATGTGCTGAAGGAAAATGGTTCGCCAGCACCCATTTGCTGCGGAAGTGCCGCCAACGAGCCGCTTCACCAGGACTTTAGAAAGAACCGCGCTGCCTGCTGCCCGACCACCTGGCCTCCCTTATTTTCTGGATTTGCAGCCGCTGCGGAAACCCGTTGGTCGGCCGCTGCCCTCAAGTCTTAGTATTCAATTTCAATCCAAGTTTTCTGATTATGTCGCCGACCAAAAAGCCCATTGGCATTTATTTCGAGCATCCCGAATGGTTCAAGCCGCTCTTTGCCGAGCTGGACCGCCGCGGGCTGCCCTACGAGAAAATTGACGCCGCCCATCACCTCTTCAACCCATCTGAAAAGGAAAGTCGCTACAGCTTGGTGGTGAACCGCATGAGTTCCTCGGCCTACCTGCGCGGCCACGGCCAGGGCATCTTCCACACGGCCGGCTACGCCACGCACCTGGAGCGCATCGGCACGCGCATTATCAACGGTTCGGCGGCCACGGCCATCGAAACGAACAAGGCCCGGCAGCTCTCGCTGTTTGAGAGTCTGGGGCTGAAATACCCGAAGTCGTTTGTGATAAACCACGCCTCGCGGGCCGTGGATGCGGCCAAGGAGCTGCGCTTTCCCATCGTGGTGAAGGTGAACATTGGCGGCAGTGGCGCGGGCATCATCCGCTTCGACACGCTGGAGGGATTGCAGGCTGCGGTTGCTAACAACCAGATTGACCTGGGCATCGACCAGACGGCGCTGGTGCAGGAATACGTGACGCCCCGCGGCGGCAACATTCACCGCGTGGAGACGCTGGACGGCAAGTTTCTCTACGCCATGCAGGTGTTCACCACCGGCGAGAGCTTCAACCTGTGCCCGGCCGAAATCTGCCAGATTCCCGAGGAGCAGTCGGCCGAATTCTGCCTGACCGAAGCCCCGAAAAAGGGCATCCAGGTGGAAGCCTTCACGCCGCCGGCCGAGGTAATTGCTGCCGTGGAACGCATCGTGGCCGCGGCCAAAATTGACGTGGGCGGCATCGAGTACCTCATCGACGACCGCACCGGCGACGTGCTGTTCTACGACATCAACGCGCTGTCCAATTTCGTGGCCGATGCCGTGAACGTGGTGGGGTTTGACCCTTACGCCCGCTTCGTGGACTATCTGGAGGCGCAGTTGCCGGAAGCTGCTACAGCAGTGGTTACCAAATCTGAATTGGCCACCGCTTAACACCATTCAATAAACCGGCTGTCATGCTGAGCGGAGCCGAAGCATCTCTACCCAAAGAGTAACTCGCTTCGCTG
>JAYSZD010000328.1:0-12034 GCA_043738185.1 Hymenobacter sp.
AAACGCTCCTTGTATGATTGCATTGCCTTTCAGTTGAAAGGTAGCCAGAAAAGGAAACGGGGACACCCAACGCTCCAAACGGCGGCCCCTTGGGGCTGACCGTGCGTGAAAGAGTCGGTGCCCCGTTTTCTGTTTTTGCCTGAAGACTGCACAGTATGGAGGGAGCCCGGCCGGAGCTGCGCATCCCGCATTTGTACAAGGATAGTTGCGGTAAAAACCTGACTGGTTGATTATTTACCCTCTTTTTTCTCGTGTATGGCTCCTGCACACACTGCCCCCGCTCCCCTCAAATACGTGGTGGGGATTGACATCGCCAAAGACACCTTTGTGGCTTGTTTCGGCCGCATCGACCTCCACCAGCACGTGTCTTTTGGCAAAGAAATCACCTTTGCCAACACCCTGGCGGGCTTTGCCGCGCTGCTGGCCTGGGCCAGTAAGCAGCAAATGGTTGCCGCTCCCTGCTGGTTTGTGGTCGAGGCCACCGGGGTGTACTACGAAGCGCTGGCCTATTTTCTAGCTGATAAGGCGCAATTTCTTAGCGTCTTACTGCCCAACAAGGTCAAGCACTTTGCCCAGAGCACGGAGCAGAAAAGCAAGACCGACCAGCTCGATGCCCGCCTACTATGCCGCTTCGGCCTGGAACGTGCCTTGCCGGCCTGGCAGCCGCCCACGCCCGCCCTGCGCCAACTGCGCGCGCTTTCCCGCGAACGGCAGAGTCTGACGCAGCAGGCCGCCCGGCTTAAAACCCAGCGCCATGCCTACGAGCATAGTTATCAGCCGGATGCGCGTACGCTGGAACGGCTCAAGAACCGAATGCACTTACTGGACCAGCAACTCCACGCCGTGGACCACGACCTGGCCGCGCTGCTGGAGACGGAACCGGAACTGGCCCGCAAGCTGGCCCACCTGACCAGTGTGCCGGGCAATGGCCTGACGACGGCCATTGTCGTGGTCGCCGAAACCAACGGCTTCGTCCTGATGGAAAACGAGCGCCAATTGGCCTCCTACGCTGGGCTAGACGTGGTGCAGCGCCAAAGCGGCCTCTCGGCGGGGGCCACGCGCATCTCCCGCCGCGGCAACGTGCGCCTGCGCACCGCCCTCTACTTGCCCGCCGTCAGCAGCCTGCGCTATAACCCGCAGCAAATCGCCTTTTATGCTCGCCTGCGGGCACGCCAGCCCAGCGGCAAGCCCGGCGTGATTGCCGTCATGCGCAAACTGCTGTTGCTCTGCTACTCGCTGTGGAAAAACGACTGCTCCTACGACCCGCACTACCACCCGGCCCGTTGCCTGGAAAAAGAAGTAGCCCCGGCCAGTTGACGGGCCGAGGCTACACAGGATGAACCCAAAGGCCCTCCTTAAAGATGCCTAAATGTAAAAAACCTCGCCCAATTCCTTGCTTTTTATCACAGTATCTTTCACTTGGTCCAGTTTGGGTGGGAGGCGGTAAGTTTGGTAGGAGGAGGTCCGGCTCGGACCGCTGGCTTGGCTGCTTATTCAATGGCAACCCGCAGCACAACGGGTCCACTTTGCGATTCCACGTGCAGGATGTATGGGCCGGCCGGCAGTTGGGACACGTTCACCATTGCCTCGCCGCTGGCCGAAACTACTACCGACTGCACCCGTACTAGCTGGCCGAGCGCGTTGTAGAGGCGTAGCGGCAGGGCCTCGGAGGTGGCGGGCCGTAGGGCCATCGGCAGCAGCAGCCGAAACTGCTCATGCGCGGGGTTCGGATAAAGCGCTACTGTGGCCGTAGCGCGGCGTGCCGACGCGGTAGTTAAGCCAAACATGTTGAGGGCCAGCCGTAACGTGTTCGACTGCCGGTAGTAGTAGTAGAGTAGGTCCAGGTCGCCGTCGCCGTCAAAATCATTGAGCGAGCAGGCCGGGATGACACTATTGCGGTTTAGCGATACTTCGTAGGCGTACACCAGCCGGCCCTGGCCGTTGTTCATCGCCACCTGGTAATTGCTGTTGTAGCCCATTACTACCGCGTCGAGGTCGCCGTCGGCATCGAGGTCACCCAGCGTCAGATACTGGGCTCCATTGGAAAAGCGGCCGGGAATGCCCGCCGCAAAGGTGCCATTGCCGTTGTTAAGGAACGTGTTGAAATCGCCGTTAATCAGCGTCACGAATAGGTCGAGGTCGCCGTCGCCGTCTAGGTCGCCCAAGCCCTGGGCCGAGGGATGCATACCGGCAATCGGAGCCTGGCCTACGGTGGCAAAGCCCCCGTGCCCGTCGTTGAAGCGCAGGTCGTTGCCGGAGTTCGAATACGCCACCAAGTCCAGGTCGCCGTCGCTGTCGAGGTCGCCCAGGCTAAAGCCGGGCGACACGCCGTTGAAGCCAACCCGCTCATCGCGGGTGTACCGGAAGTGGCCGCTGCCATCGTTCAGGCGGACGCTGGTCGTGGAGGCCGTCTGGCCACCGTTGCCCGTTATCAGGTCCAGGTCGCCGTCAGCATCGAGGTCGCCGAAGGAAATTTGAAAGACGTATTCGCCCACGGCCACGTCGGGCAGCGCCGTAGTAAAGTGACCCGCCCCATCGTTGAGGCGAACGTACACTACCGAGTTGCCGATGCCAGTGAGCACGTCGCCCACGGCCAGGTCGAGGTCGCCGTCGCCGTCCACATCGGCTAGGGCCAGCACGTAGCGGGCATTGAGGTCGCTGGCCAGCAGGTGCTCGGGCAGGCCGAAGGTGGCATTGCCATTGTTGCGCTGCAACTCGATGTGCTGGTCGCCCTGATGAATCTCGTCCAGATCGCCGTCGCCGTCGACATCGCCCACCACGGCTTTGTCGCGGGCAATGTTCGACACAATGCGGGGCGCATCGAACACTCCCCGGCCCGCGCCGCCCACGGCCGCCCGCAGCTGAAACACCTGCGGCTGCACCTGCAGTTGGTTGGCTTCCACATAGGGCGGCACGCTGATGTCGAGAATTTCGCCCGGCGCATAAGGCCGCGTGGGCGCGAAGGACAGGGTGGTGGTGCCGGCCCCGGCGCGGGTGCCGGCCAGCCGGCCGCTCGACTGCCCCACCACCACCAGGTTGGCCGCAGTATTGGTTGAGATGGGCTGACCAAACCCCACGGTTATGGTCGCCGTGCGCGCCACCGTGGCGTTGCGGCCGGGGTTCAGGCTGGCAATGCGCAGGGTTTGCACCACCGTAAAGGCTGCGGCCGAGGTGCTGCTGCCCACCGGGTTCTGCACCCGCACCACGCCCGAGGTAGCGCCAGGCGGAACCTGCACTTCCAGGCGTGTGGCGGAAACCACCGTGAAAACCGGCGCCGCTACTCCATTAAAGGTGACACTCGTGGTACCAATTAATTCGGTGCCCGTGAGCACTATCGTCGAGCCCACCGGCCCCACAGCCGGTGCAAAGCTGAGCAAGGCCGGAGCCGCCAGCCGCTGGTTGAGCGCTACGTTGACGGTGCCATCGGTGCCATTGGCTACCAGCAAATCGAGGTCGCCGTCGCCGTCAAGGTCGGCTAGGGCTGGATAATCATTCTGGCTGCCGGTACCGAAGGAGATGCTTTCGGTGCCAGTTAGCTGGCCCGTGCCGTCGTTGCGGCGCAACTGCACGGCCCCGGCGCCGGCCACCAGCAGGTCGAGGTCGCCGTCGGCATCCACGTCGGCCAGGGCCAGGTCGTTGCCGGTGGGGGTGGTAAGGTAGAAGCCGAAGGTGCCGGTGCCGTCGTTGCGGTACACGCGCCCGTTGTTGGTGGCCAGGTCCAGGTCGTGGTCGCCATCGAGGTCGCCCAGCACGGCCCGCCGCAGGCCCGCGCCCGCCGCCAGCGACTGCACATTCGCAAACCAGCCCGTGCCCTCGTTAAAGCCAATGCTGATGGTGCCGCCGGTGCCGGCTACCACCAAGTCGAGGTCGCCGTCGTTGTCCACGTCGCCCAGCACCACGCTAGTGGGCTGCGTGCCAACCGCCACGCGCAGGCGGACGGGAAAGCGGCCGGTGCCGTTGTTGAAATCCACGTACACGCTGTCGCGGGCGTAGTTCACCGCCACCAGGTCAAGGTCACCGTCGCTGTCGAGGTCGCCTGTCGCAAAATCGTGGATGTCATCCCCGTAGCCGCGCAGCTCGGGCTGGGAATCGAAATTGGCATTGCCCAGGTTGAGCTGTACCATGCCATCGGTCGAGAGTGCATCCAGCCGCCCATCGCCGTTGAGGTCGGCCAGGGCCACGCAGTTGGACGTCAGGGTCGAAAAAATAGGCGCGCTGATGCTATCAGGAAAGGCTCCGGCCTTGTTGTTGTAGCGAATGCTGCCGTAAGTCGTCAGCAGGTCGGGGGCACCGTCGCCGTCGAGGTCGCCTACGGCAAAGCTGTGCAGCGAGTAGGTGGCGGCTACCGAAAGCCCATTCGGCGCGCGTAGGAGCAAGCCGGTACCGGTGCCCCCGGCCGCCGTGGTGAACTGGTAGGTTTGGCGTCCAGCCCGGCTGCCGTCGGTGCCGGCAATGGTAGCTGGAATGCTCACGCTTACGGTTTCGCCCGGCCCAAACGGGCGGTCGGGGGCAAAGGCCAGCTTGGCCGTGCTACCGCCCGTGGTGGTACCGGCCGCACGGCCCTGGTAGTAGTGCCCAAAAACCCGTAGGCCGCTGGCCGTAGCCGTGCTCACGGGTCGGGCAAACTGCACGCTGAGCCCGTTGCTGGTGGGAGCGTTGGCCGCGTTGCGGGCCGGGTCGAGGCCCGTCACGGCCAGCAGCTGCGTTACCGTGAACGGCCCCGGGGCCTGGGCGGTGCCTGCCAGCGAAGCCACCACCACCGGGCCGCTGGTGGCACCGGCCGGCACCGTTACGGCCAGTTGCGTGGCCGAAACAATGGCAAAAGCAGTAGCCGCTACTCCATTGAAGGTGATGCTGGTAACTGGTATAAGGTTAAGGCCCGTCAGCAACACCCGGCTGCCCACCGGGCCGCTGTCGGGCGTGAGGGTGCTGAGCGTGGGCGGCGGCCCGGGCCGGTTCAGCAGGAGTTGGGCCAGGCGGGTATCCGAGCGGGTAAGCAGGTCTACGTCGAGGTCACCATCGAAATCGCCCACGGCCAACAGGCGCTCATCGAAAGCCTGATTGCTGGGCACGGTCACGAGCGCGCAGTTGCCAGCCCCGTCGTTCACGCCCACGCCGTGGTAGGCGAGTACGTCGAGGTCGCCGTCGGCATCAGCATCGGCCAGCATCAGGCCGCGTCCATCGAGGTAAAGGGGCGGCGAGGGCGAACCAAAAAAGCCGAGGCCGTCGTTGCGCCGAATCGTTACCTCGCTTCGATAGGAAGGGTAGGCGTTGCAAACCAGGTCGAGGTCGCCGTCGTTGTCGAGGTCGCCCAGGGCCAGGTCGCGCATGTCGCGCAGCAGTAGCAACTGGCCGTTAGCAAACTGGCCGTTACCGCTGTTAAGCAGTACATGCAGCTCTTGTCGCCCCTGTGGGCTGTTGATGCCGGCCACGATGACGTCGGGCCGGCCGTCGTTGTTCACATCTCCCGCCGTCGCCACAGTCTGCTCAAGGTAGCTGAGGGTGGTGCCCGTGCTGCCGAAGCTGCCGCCCAGGTTGCGGTAGGTTTTAACCGAGTTCGCGGCGATGGCCAGCAGGTCGGGCAGGCCGTCGGCATCGAAATCGACCAATTCCATCCCCGTGCGGTAGGGGTCGTTGAGGCCCGGTTGGGCCAGCGCCGTAAATGCCGCGTGCCCGTCGTTCAGCCAGATGGTACTAGTGCCGCTGCCGCTGAGCAGGTCTAGGTCGCCGTCGGCGTCCACGTCGGCCACCGCCAGCACCGCCGTACTGGCGGGCAGCGCCAGCGTAGCGCCAGCCCCGAAAGTACCCGTGCCGGTATTGAGCCGAATGCTGACGGACGTGCCGTACAGCAGGGCCACATCGAGGTCGCCGTCGTTGTCGAAGTCGCCGGCTTTGGCGTTAGCCACGGTATTGGTACCCAGTGTGGCGCTCAGGGCAAAGTCGTGGCGGCCGGTGCCGCCCGTGGCCGCCACAAACTGCACCACCTGCGGGCGTACCACATTGCCCAGCACCGGGCTTTCCATCGTCGAGGGCAGGCTCAGGCTCACGAGCTCGCCGGGGGCGAAAGCCTGCGTCGGCGCAAACGTGAGGGTAGTTGTACCACCGCCCGTGAGCGTGCCGGCCCGCCGCCCGCCGCGCTGGCTGCCGAATACCCGCAGGTTGCTGGCCGTAGCGGCCGTAATAGGCGCCGAAAAAGTGGTCGTGATGGCCGTGCCGCGCGGGGCACTGGGGGCGTTGCGGGCCGGGCTGGTGCTCGTTAGCAGCACATCAACCGGCACCGTCACGGTGAAAGGCGCAGGCGAACTGGCCGTGCCAGCATCCTCAGTTACCACCGTTACCAGCCCGCTGGTGGCCCCCGCGGGAACCGTTACAGTCAGGCTGGTGCCCCTGGCATCCACGGTGAATCCCGTTGTGGAAGTGTTGTTGAAAAGCACGGCTACGACATCAATCAGGCCAGTGCCGCTTATGACGATGCTGGTGCCCACCGGGCCGTAGGCCGGCGTGAGGCTGCTGATAACTGCCGGGGCCAGAGCCTGAGGCGACCCCACGTTGCGGCTCAGTAGCACGTCGTGGGCATCGTCGTAGGTAATTAGGTCGAGGTCAAGGTCGCCGTCGACATCGCCGAGCGTAACCCCGGCCGCCGTGGCCGGCCGGCTGGGTGCGTGGCTCAGGTGCAAAGCGCGCCCTTGCACGGCAAAGGTGCCTGCCGAATTCAGGTAAGTATAAACCCGGCCGCCCGCGCCCTGGGCTACCACCAGGTCGAGGTCGCCGTCAGCGTCCACGTCGCCGGTGCGCAGGCCCGAGGGCGTGCTACCGGCGGGCAGCGTCAGTGTGGTGTTGCCCGCGAAGGTGCCGCTGCCGCTGTTCAACCGCAGGCTTACCGAAGCCGCGCCAGCGTTGGCCGTCAACAGGTCGAGGTCGCCGTCGGCGTCCACATCGGCCAGGGCCAGGGCCGACGGGCGCAAGCCCACTGCTACTGTCACCAGGGCGCCAAAGGTGCCGTTGCCCGCGTTCAGCCGCACACTTACACTGCTGGCCGGCGCGGTGGGCGTGCCCGCGTTGGTAACGAGCAGGTCGAGGTCGCCGTCGCTGTCCACATCGGCCAAGGCCACATCGGAGGGCGTGCTGCCCATGGCCACGGTGGTGCGGCTGGTGAAAAAGAGCGGATACGTGCCGTTGTTGAGCCAGATGGTCGCCGAGTTGTCGCCGGCGTTGGCCGTTGCAAAGTCTTGGTCGCCGTCGCCGTCGAGGTCGCCGGCCGCCACCCCCACAGGCTGCGCGCCAACCAGCACGTTCTGCGAGGGAACAGGGCTGGTAATCGTGCCAAAAATACCGATGAGCGTGCCCTGGCCGTCGTTGAGGCAAATGGCCACGGTGGCGCCGGCCACGTCGGCAATCAGGGCATCGAGGAAGCCATCCTGGTTCACGTCGGCCAGCGCGATGCCGCCCGGCTCTTGCGCTGCTACCACCCCGCTCAGCAGGGAGAAGTGCCCGGCCCCGTCGTTGGCAAACACCCGGCAGCCAAACAGGCCGCCGGTGGTTATCAGGTCGAGGTCACCGTCATTATCCATGTCGGCCAGTAGCTGGTGGCGCGAGGCGGAGTTGCCCACTACGGCTGTATCCAGGAAAAAACCCCGGCCCGGCCCACCGGTAGCAGCTGTGAACTGGTACACCTGGCGCGCCACGGCCACCCCCGCGGTGCTGGTAATGCTGGCCGGCACGCTCACGCTAATGCCTTCGCCCGGTGCAAAAGGTTGCGTCGGATTAAATGTGAGGGTGTTGCTGCCGCCGCCTGTGAGCGAGCCGGGTCGCAGCCCGCGCAGGGCCGAGCCGTACACGCGCAGACTGGCCGCCGTGCCCGGGGCAATGGGCTGTGAAAAAACGATGCCAACTGGGGCCGTACGGCTGGCCGCAATGGCATTGCGCACTGGCTGCCGACTCAGAATGGTTGTCTGGGCGTGGACGGCCCCCGCCAGCATGACAGTAGCCAGGGCGGTAATCAATGGGCTGCCATGCCGCGCGATGCGGCCACTGCTTAACGAGCGAATGAATTGACAAAAGCGGGTAGCGGAATTGTGTTCCAAATTGAAAGGAGGTACTAGGTAAAAAAGCTTAGAGCAAAGGCAGACCAGGCAAATATCCTGGTAAAACAGCAGATTATCACGCATTTTACTGGTGAGGATGCGGCGATTCACTTACGTCATGTGACCTTGAACTTACCTGTTTCCGCAACCGCCACCCTAACCACCGACGCCGCCGCAGGATGCGCTGCGTGAGCGAGTACCGGGCCTGCTCCAGCTGCTGCAAGGTCCGCGGCACATCATAGTCCGCTCGTTCCAATGCGTGGCGTGCCGCGGCATCGGGCACCTGTGCTTGGTGGGCCACCAGTCGCGTGAGTTCCTGCTGAAACAGGGATTCGGCGGCTGCCACATCGCCGTTGGTTTGCTGTAACAGCACCAGCCCGTGGCGCACGCCAATGGGGGTGCGTTGGCGCAGGGCGTGCAATTCCTCTTGGTACGCTCCCATAATAGTGCTAGCCCGCTAAGTTCAAGATAGGCTGTTCAGTCAAACGGTCCGAATCGCAGCCTCCTATAGCAGATTACCCAGCTTATCAGCCGTGGACCTCATTTCCACCTTTCGAAGGTTGTCCAAAATCTGGTGGGCGGTGCGAGGTGGGTTTTTCAGCCTGGCGACCAACAGCAGAAAGGCTTCGACCGCTTTGGCGGGGTTCAAGTCGATCAGGTTCGCCACAAAGGCATCCGGGTGCTGGGCTTCGACGTCGTACGGGCACAGGGCCGCCACCGGAAAATCCTTCAAATTGGCTGTGACAATCACGTCGGCTTGGCACCGAATGGCGGCCGCCAGCAAATGCCGATCGTCGACATCGGGCAACGTAAGCCCCTCGATTAGGGGCTCAAAGTGCACCACTTCCGCGTCGGGAAAGGCCGCGCACATGGCCGCTTTGGTCTTCTCCAACTGGTCGGCGCTCAGGTCGGGCCGGTTCAGCAGCAGGTTTCGGATCCATTCGGCGTGAATGGTCGCCGTCCATTTGGGGGTGTAGAGGTGGGCAGCGGCCAAGTGCAGCAACAAGTCCCGGATCGGCGCGGGATAGAGCACACAGGCATCGAGGACGGCGACAAACCGGGCCGAATGAATCATTCGTAGCCCAGGTTAAGCTCCTGGGCTTGCTGGGCCAGGAAGTGCAGGTGTTGGGCCTGTTGGGTCGCTTGCTGGACTTCATAGGCGAGCAAGTCGGCCAATTGAATCCGGCGGTGACTCCCCACTTTTTTAAACGGCAGGGCGCCGTGTTCCAAGAGCTTGACCAAGTGGGGACGGGAGATGTTGAGCATATCGGCCGCTTGCTGGGTGCTGAGTTCCGAATCGGAGGGAATCAGCGACAAGGCCTTGCCTTGGGCCATGCTGACGAGGATAAATTCCAGCAGTTCCAACGCTTTACGCGGGATGGTAATGGCCACCTCGCTTTCCTGCAGGCGAATGGTGACCGCCTCCGACCGCTTTTTCTTGACGGCTTGGGCAAAGTGCATCAGCGAGGCCCCCGCCACTTTTTGGTCCCGTAGGGATGGTCTCTCGAGGATAGCTTCCATAATGTATCGATTAGCGTTCATAAATGTAAACGAAATAAACGAAACAAAGATTTCCCAACCCAGTCGGGTTAGCGAAGGAAGCGTCTAAGAAAAGGGACGAAAGGTAAACGAGCCTGTTCAGAATAAGGAGCGTTTCGCCTGTCGGTTCCAAGCCCATCTTTGTGCGGCACCCGTCTCCTTATTTCCCTTTCTTTCTACTGGATGAGCCCTTTTGCGATTACGCCGGCTACCCACCTGTACGGTCTGCGCCACTTCTTCTATGCGCTCGTGGTGGCGGGGGTGGGGCTGGCCCTGACGGGGCTCTATACTATCCCCGTCGGCTTTATCCTGTTGGGTTTTGCCCCGTACCTCGGCCCCGGGCTTTACCTGCACGCGGAGTATTACCTGCGCAACCGCCACACGACCGTCACCGCGTTTGAGGACCGGCTGGAGGTGACGCAGCAGGGGGCAACGGTCGTCTTACTGTACGGGGAGATGGAGGCCGTTGAGTTGCATGCCGCAGGGGCCGCGTACCGGCAAATCGAGTGGGATAATTACCACTTTCAAGCCTATCACTACTTGAAAATTCGGTGCCAGGGACGGACCTATCTCCTGACTTCGTTGCTGGTCACCTGCCCCTTGGAACAGGCGTTCCCGCACTTGCTGGTGGCCACGGCCGGCCGGTACACCCGCCACAAGCGGTTCATGGCTTCCTCCCTTGACTGAGCCAAAGAGGTGTGAGTTTCCTGCTTGCCAACACGCTGATTCGTTCAGCCAAACGGTCGAATTATTTCGCCAGAATAACGGGTTTGTCGGAATACGTGAACCCGTAAAACTTTCCGTACCGGGCCCGCACCTTCCGCCGCGTGAGCGCAGAATCGAGCACCAAACCCGTCGGGCGTACTTCGTAATACAGCGTCGGATTGTAAGACTGTCGATGGCGTCCTTGCGCATCGTCCCATACTTCGCCGTGGTCCTGATAACCGGAAAACTCCCGCCGGCCGTCGCCGTCCACGTCGGTGGCCGGGCCGTCGAAGGTGAGCAGCGTGTCAATCTTGGTCACGCGCCGGCCGCGGATGAAAAAACGCCGGGCCCGGTCCTTGGACGGGCGGTTGTTGAACAACACCAGCAACTCGCCGGAATCCGGCCCCGTGGGAATCCACAACGGATACACCTTCCGAATGGCCGAATCGACCAACGCAACGTCGTAACTGTAGCCATCGGTCGTGTCGTGAAACAGGAGTTCGCCAGACCAGCGGATGCTGAACGTGATCGGCAGGTCGAGGGGGTCTTGTCCGCTGGCTGGTGCCGGGCCGGGGCCGCGCTGGTACTGGACGAACAGGCCGGGGGCAAGCGTCAGGGTGTCGTCGATGGCAAGGTGGTTCCCGTCGGGTTTATCTCCCTCCTGGGCAACAGCGGGCCCGGCGGCAGGCGCGTCGGGCGGCGGTGGAGCCGTTCGGGAGGTGGTAGCCAGCGAAAGGGCGGGTTGCCGGGCGGCGGTCGGCGGACTCGTTGGGGAGGAGTTGCCGCAGGCCACCAGCGCCCAGGGCAACCCAAGCAGCGTGAGGGGCCGCAAAAAAAGCGTAGCCGGCGGGAAGAACATCACGTCGAGGAAGCACCATCTGGGAAAGAGCATCACGAAAGTAGCCGTTGGGGTGGAAGGACCACGTGTGGTAATGGGCCGCGCTGGCAACCGGCCGTGTAGCAGCGCCAAACAGGTCTCTTTTCCACGGTCTGGCGGCAAGGCCATTGATGTTCAGGAAAACGGTGGCAAGCTAAACGAAGCGTGAAGCGAAGCCGTGTCGCTCAAAATAGCTGAGTGCTGGGGCAACGCTAACCGCAAGCGGAGTATCTTCGAGATATGAAACGCTCCTGCTTCGTCCTGCTCTTGCTCCTACAAGCTTCTCTCAGCCACGCCCAAGGTGCTCCCGTTGCACTGCCTGATTCGGTGAAGGAGTATTTGGACAAGAGCCTGGTCTTGTTGGAGACGTATTCGCTCGAACGCCAACGAGTGGATTGGGCCAGCCTGCGCCAAACGGTGTACCAGAAGGCCCAAGGGGCTCGCACCATTCGGGACTTGATGCCCGTCTACCCCTTCGTATTTGAGCAGCTGCACGACGACCACGGCTGGCTGAGCTACCAGGGAAAAACCTACCAGTGGCGCAATAAAGCACGCCCCGTCTACGCCAATCAGGTAGTGAAGGAAGCCCTGGCCAAAAAGCCCGGCGTCCGGGTTAGGATGCTCCCGGGTCGCGTGGGCTACATCCAACTCCCAGGCATTTCCGCGGGAGGGAGCCTGCAAGCCATGCGCGACGCGGCCAAAGTGGTGCAGGATTCACTTTGTCGCCTGAACCTGAACCACGCCAAATCGTGGATTATCGACTTGCGCCTGAATGACGGGGGCGCGATGGCCCCGATGTTGGCCGGCCTCGCCCCCTTGCTGGGAGACG
>JAYSZD010000329.1:0-1823 GCA_043738185.1 Hymenobacter sp.
CGCTGAAGGAGTTTGGCAACATCTATACCCGCCTGATGAACCCGACCACCGACGTGTTTGAGCAGCGCGTGGCGGCCCTGGAAGGCGGCGTAGCGGCCCTGGCCACCAGCTCGGGGCAGGCAGCCCAGTTTATTGCCCTCAACAACATCCTGCAGGCCGGCGACAATTTTGTAAGCAGCGCCTACCTGTATGGCGGCACCTACAACCAGTTCAAGGTGGCTTTCAAGCGGTTGGGCATCGAAGTGCGCTTTGCCGATGGCGATAATCCAGCCAGCTTTGAGGCGCTCATTGACGACAAGACCAAGGCCATTTACCTGGAAACCATTGGCAACCCCAGCTACAGCATTCCGGATTTTGAAGCCATCGCGGCCGTGGCCAACAAGCACGACCTGCCGCTGGTAGTAGACAACACGTTTGGCGCGGGCGGCTACCTGTTCCGGCCCCTGGAGCACGGCGCCCACATCGTGGTGGAATCGGCCACGAAGTGGATTGGCGGGCACGGCACCAGCGTGGGCGGCGTGATTGTGGACGGCGGAACCTACGACTTTGGCAACGGCAAGTTTCCGCAGTTCACCGAGCCCAGCGAGGGCTACCACGGGCTGGTTTTCAACGACGTATTCGGCAAAAACGGGCCGTTCGGCAACATTGCTTTTATTATTCGGGCCCGGGTGGAGGGCTTGCGCGACTTTGGTCCGGCCATCAGTCCGTTCAACTCCTGGCAGCTGCTCATCGGCCTCGAAACCCTGAGCCTGCGCGTGGACCGCACCGTGGAAAATGCGCTCAAAATCGCTATCTGGCTCGAGCAACACCCGCAGGTGGAAAGCGTGAGCTACCCCGGCCTGGCCAGCAGCCCCTACCACACCATCGCCCGGAAGTACCTGAAGCGCGGCTTTGGCGGCGTGCTCAGCTTCCGCCTAAAGGGCAGCAAGGAAACGGCCACGCAGTTCATCGATAATCTTAAGCTCATCAGCCACCTGGCCAATGTAGGTGATGCCAAAACGCTCATTATTCAGCCCTCGGCCACCACGCATCAGCAGCTGAGCGAAGCCGAGCAGCTGGCGGCCGGCGTCACCCCCACTTCGCTGCGCCTCTCGGTGGGCATCGAACATTTTGAGGACATCAAGGCCGATTTGCAGCTGGCCTTTGATGCTATTGGGAACACCGCTACCGCACCCACGGAGGGAGCGGAAGTGGGTGAGCCCGAACCGGAGCACGCCCAGCCGCTGGAAGTATAATTTCTAGTTGTCGGTTGCTCGTTGTCGGTTGTCAGGCAACCAGATTCAAATACAAGACCATGACAACGAGCGAATTACAACCAGCAACTAGCTGTTGACAACGAGCAACTGACAACGAGCAACTGACAACTAAATAATGCCAAACCAACTTTTCCACCTTCCCACCCTGACGCTGGAAAGCGGCGAAACGCTGGCCGGTGCCCGCGTGGCCTACCAAACCTGGGGGCAGCTTAACGAAAACCGCGACAACGTGGTGTGGGTGTGCCATGCCCTCACGGCCAATGCCGATGTGCTGAGCTGGTGGCCGGGGCTGGTGGGCCCCGGCTGCTACTACGACCCGGCCGAATGGTTCATTGTGTGCGCCAACGTGCTGGGCTCGTGCTACGGCAGCACCGGCCCGCTCGATGCCAATCCGGCCACGGGCCAGGCGCGCTTCCAGCATTTTCCCCGCCTCACCATCCGCGACCTGGTGGCAGCGCACGAGGCCCTGCGTCAGGAACTGGAAATCACGGATATTCACACGCTGATTGGGGGCTCGCTGGGGGGGCAGCAGGCGCTGGAGTGGGCCGTGCAGCGCCCGGATTTGTT
>JAYSZD010000330.1:0-4414 GCA_043738185.1 Hymenobacter sp.
GAACAGTTCCTGCCCGCGGCGCAGCGTGCGAAGGGCGCATTTGTTCTTGGTGTTGATGGGGCCGTTGCCGTTGGCGTAGCGGAAGTCCAGGGCGTAAAGGCCGGTTTCGGCCACAGTCACGGGGATGGTGAGGGTCTGGTTCTTGGTTTTGGTAGTCTCCACGTAGCCCTGGCCGCTGAATCCCTTGTAAACCAGCTTCTCTTTGGGCGCTACGGTTTCGAGCTGCACTTGCCGGTTGGCAGTTTCGGCCCCGGTTTCCACGGGTTCGCTGGCGAAGGATTCGAGGCCGGCGGCGTCTACAGCCACCACCTGGTAGGCAGCAAAGGGCCCGGCCGGAATAGCAACCGTGGGGCTGCTGCTAGTTGTGAACTGAGGCCCGTTTTTCAGCACTTTGTATTCCTTCGCCCTTGGCACCGCGCCCCAGCTCAGGCTATTATTTGCCAGGGTCACTTCCGGGGCTAAAGGCGCAAACGCATTGGCCACACTGTTTATGGCGGCAGCCGGTGGGGGCTTGCTGCTGAGCACGATGCGCACGGCGTGGCGCCCGCTGAGGCTGGCCGGAATGGCGGCATCCGGCAGCGGCTGGTCATCGAATGTGATGCTGCTGATTGCGTTGCCAAACCCTTCCATCTCAATATCGAGCACGGCCCGGCGGTATGGGAAATTGGTGAGGCGGCGCCGGCCCTGAAATGCCTGCGGCACGAAGGGCCAAAACACCAGCCGGTCGGCCTGCCAATCCATTCCAAACAGCACCTTGTACACGAGGCCCAGGCTACCCGACAAGCTCCACAGCATGTTGCTGGAGTTGATTTGGGTGCCGGCAAAATCACCGTTGCTGGCCACAAAATTTTCCTTGTTGGTGAGAAACAGCGCGGCCGGCCGGTAGATAGCCGCGATGCTTTCCACCACGGCCTGCTCGTTGCCGGCTCGGGCGGCGGCCAGCGCCCAAAAGCGCTGCACGAAGGGCCACACGGCGTCGTTGTGGTAAGCCGGAATACCCAGAATCTGGGGGTAGATGCAGGGAATGCCGAAGGGCACGGTGGGGGTTTTGGCCACTACTTCCCGCGCCCGCTCGCCCTCGGCTACGCCGTAGAGCACGCTCAGCGCCTCGCCCAGCGCCTCGCCCAGCGCCTCGGCTTTGGGCGAAAGCGCGAGGGCGGTGCGGCCGTAACGGTACTGGCCGTAATAGCCCTTTTCGGGCTGCCAGAGGCAGGTATTGATGGCGGATTTGATGGCTTCGGCCTGGCGCTGGCCCTCGGCCACCGCGCCGGAGTCGCCCAGCGCGGCCGCCATCTGGGCCAGCATCACGTTGGCTTGGTAGTGCAGCACGTTGGTGCCCAAGTTTTGTGATTGATAGATGTCGGCTGGCTGCATCCAGCGCGGGCAGGTTTGCTCGCGCCAGTCCAGAAACGACGACTCGCCGCGCACCAGCCCGGTCGTGGGGTCGTAGGCATTCTGGCGGTCGTCGGCGAGGGATTTTTTGATGATGGGATACACTCGGCGCAACCAGGCCTCATCGCCGGTTACCAGGTAGATTTCCCAGGCGGCCGTAGCCCACACCACGCGGTCGGTCGAGACGGGGTAGGCGCCGCCCGTGCCGGTATCCTGAATGATGCGGCCCTCGGGGCTCACCTTGCGCAGCAGGCTTTTCATGGCCGAGCGGGGCTGCAGGGCGGCCTGCGCCAGAATGATGCTGTAGCTCACGTCGCGCGTCCACACGCCGGCCCATTCCTTGCCGGTACGGAAAGTGCTGTCGGGCTCCACGGCGCGGCGGGCTTCCTCCAGGGCCAGGTTGTAAAGCGCATCGGCCAGCGTGTAGTCCGAGGAATACTGCGGAAAATCGGCTGTGTTAATGCTTTGTTTCCACTGCTGGGCCGTGGTTTTGGTAGCCGCGGGCTGGTTCAACACCAGCGGGGCTTCGTAGATGCCGTCACCATCGGGGTCGCGCATCTCCAGCTCGGGCCGGTTCACCAGGCTGTCGAAATCCCAGCTCAGCGGGGCCGCGCCGCTGGCTACGTGCACATGCTTGAAATCCTGCTGATAGAGCTTTTCGCCCTTGAAGGTGGTGAAATAGCCCTGCTTTTTGAACGCCGCCAGCACCGCCCGCAAGTCGAGCCGGATTTTCACCGCCGTATTTGGTGCCAAATACGTGGTGGCCGCCGCCGGCATGGCGTCCTCATAGGGCTGCCCAAACACGATGAGCGGGGTTTCGAGCGCGGCCCCGCCGGGTCGCGGCACGGCCACGAGCAGGTGGTTCAGGCCCGGCGCCATCTCGTTGTCTTTGCCGTTGAGGCTGAACTTGAATTCGATGCGCGGGCTTTGCGACTCTTTGGCCGGGCTCTGGTAGTTCGAAACCAGCTCGGTGGCCGACAGGGCCCGGGCCTCGTGCGGGCCCTGCACCACCCGGTCGCGGTACAGGGTATAGGCATCGGATTGCCAAATCAGCGTCATGGCGGCAGCGGTAGTGGTTCCAGCTGTGGGCCGGGCGCTCTGGCAAGCCGTGAGCAGGCCCAGCGTGAGCAGGAAACCGGTGGAAAGAAGGCGGGAATTCATCACGGGCAAGCAAGGAGCGCAAAAGGCAGCGGCCGCGCGAACGTTGGCCGTGGCTGCTGCGCCGACAGGCTACGTATACGAAACCAATGCAACAGCCTCCCAACTACCGCCTCTTTTTTCGTATTCCACTCCTATTGCTGAGCCTGCTGTGGATGCTCAGCGCCCAAACCCCAAAACCTATGAGCCTGGAACAAACCCTGCGCGCCAGCCGCTGGCAGCATCGGGTGCTGCTGGTGGTGGCTCCTACCGCCGAACACCCCGATTTCAAGGCCCAAAAGGCTTTGTTGGCGGCAAAAAAGACCGATTTGGCCGAACGTGACTTCGTGGTGGTGGAAGTGCTTTACAACGACTTATCCACCGCCGACCTGGCTTTTCTCAAGCAGAGAACCAACGTGCAGCCGCCGCAGTTTGCCGCCGTGCTCATTGGCAAAGACGGCGGCGTGAAGCAGCGCCGCACCCGCCCCATTCCGCCCGCCGCCCTGTTTGGCACCGTGGATAAAATGCCCATGCGGCAACAGGAAATGCGCCGGCAGTAATAGCCAAGACGCAAACCCAAACAACGGCTCAGAAACTATCCCAGGCTTTTGGTAAACCCAACCTTAATCTTGAGTTGAAAATCGGCAATTACCTTGAATATTTCCTTCAGCGTGACCTGCTCCACTTTGGTTAGGCTTTTGGGGTCGAGGTAGTTATCGGGCGTCGCGTTGTCATTGATAATCTGGGCGGCCTGTTTTTTCAGGCGCACGCCCATGAGGTAATAGTAGGACTGCAGCAGCTCCTGCGCCTCCCGCTCCGTGAACACGCCCAGCGTTTTCAGTGCCTCCAGCCGCTCGCCGGTGTTGGAGGCGAAAATGCGGTGCTTGAGGGCGTACATGCGCACCAAATCCACGATGGGCGACATGGTTTTCTTGAGGTTGAAAACCTGCTGCGTGCCGTGGGCAAACGTGCGGATGTTGTTGAAAAACGTGAGCGGCGGCTCGTATTGCAGCGCGTTCACGGCCATGTAGTGGAAAAACCGGTCCATGGGCTTTTGCAGCTCCCCGGCCAGGAATTCGTGCAGCTCGTCCATGATGGTAGGGTCGCCGTAGAGGTAGCGGCAATCGAAGGAAGCGGCGAACTGCATGCCGGTTTCGGGGTTCGAATCGGTCAGCCACTCCACGTAGTTGCGCTTCCAATGCGAGAGCGAGTGCGTCCACTTACCGTTCTTGGCCATGAAGCCGCCTTCGCAGTAGCTGAACCCAATTTCGTTGAGGCGGTCACTTACGATTTCGGCGAAGCGCAGGAAGTAATCGCGCACCAGCTCGCGCTGCTCATTGGCCTTGTCTTCGTAGATAATGGCGTTGTCCTGGTCCGTGAGCAGGGTTTGCTCCTTACGGCCCTCGCTGCCCAGCACCATGTACACGAACTTGGCCGGCGCCGGGCCCAGCTCGCCTATCGTGTCCTCAATCACCCGCAGGGCAATGGTATCGGACACGGTGGTGATAACCTGGTTCACGATTTCGGGCTTCACGCCACGGTTCAGCAGCTGGTATACCATTTCCGGCACCTGCTCCCAGCGACGCTTAAGCTCGGGCACGGCCTGGGCCTGCTTCACCGACTGAATGAAGATGAACGGCGACTGCGCCTGGTCGTCGGTCAGCAGCTTGTTGCGGCTCAGCATGCCCACGTACTCCCCGTCGGTTTCCACCAGCAAATACCGGGTTTTGGTTCGGAACATCAGCAAAATGGCCTCGTACACAAACGCCCGCGAGCTGATGCTGACTACCGGCGCGTCCACAATGGTTTCGACCGGCA
Source organism: Hymenobacter sp. (assembly GCA_043738185.1). GTDB lineage: Bacteria > Bacteroidota > Bacteroidia > Cytophagales > Hymenobacteraceae > Hymenobacter. The sequence goes on from JAYSZD010000330.1 coordinate 4,348, forward strand.
GCCGGGCATCCACCAGGCCAGCCACCACTTTGTCGCGCAGCGTGATGTCGGTGACGTAGCCGATGAT
>JAYSZD010000331.1:0-1816 GCA_043738185.1 Hymenobacter sp.
CACCGCCACCTGCCGGGCCTGCGCAAACACGCGCTCAGCCACCTCAATGCCCACCAGGTTGGCCGGGTTGTGCAGCGGGGCCAGCGCCGCCAGCCGCTGGATTTCGGCCTTTACCATCGTCGTAACCGGCGTGGCCGTGGCGAAGCTTTCGCCACCGTGCACTACCCGGTGCCCCACTACCGCCACCTCGGCCGGGTTCTGAATAACGCCGCCGGGCGCGGCCGTCAGCAGGCGCACCACTTCGTGCAGGCCGGCCTCGTGGTCGGCCAGCGGCAGGGTCCGGCGGGTTTCAATTGGCGGCGCGGTTGGGTAGCTCAGGTCAAATACCCGGTGGGTAATCGTGGCCTGCGCCGAGCCCACGCGCTCGACCAGCCCGCTGCACACGGGCTGCTCGGCCGGCCAGTGAAAAAGCTGGTACTTGATGGAGCTGCTGCCGGAATTGAGAACGAAAATATTCATTTAGAGTAGCGCGGACGCTGCGAGTCCACGAATAGAGTAGTTCGTTTAGGAAACGTCCACCCTCCGGGCGGGCAAGGTACATTCTTCGCAGCATCGCAGCATCCGCGCTACCCCTGCTGGCTTTGAATGGCGGTGATAACGACCGTGTTGAACACGTCGTCGACGGTGCAGCCGCGGCTCAAGTCGTTCACCGGCTTATTGAGGCCTTGCAGCACGGGGCCGATGGCCAGGGCCCCGGTTTCGCGCTGCACGGCTTTGTAGGTGTTGTTGCCCGTGTTCAGGTCGGGGAAGATGAGCACGCTGGCCTGGCCGGCCACTTCCGAATCGGGCAGCTTCTGCCGGCCCACCAGCGGGTCCACGGCCGCGTCGTACTGAATGGGGCCTTCCACTTTGAGGTCGGGGCGGCGCTGGCGCACCAGCTCGGTGGCCTGGCGCACTTTCTCCACGTCGGCCCCCGCCCCGGAAGTGCCCGACGAGTACGAGAGCATGGCCACCCGCGGCTCGATGCCGAAGGCCGCGCTGCTGTCGGCCGAGGAAATGGCGATTTCAGCCAGCTGCTCGGCCGTGGGGTTGGGGTTCACGGCGCAGTCGCCGAACACGGCCACGCGGTCGGGCAGGCACATGAAAAACACCGACGACACCACCGACACGCCGGGCTTGGTTTTGATGAACTGCAGCGCCGGCCGGATGGTGTGTTGCGTGGTGTGCACCGCCCCCGACACCATGCCGTCGGCATCGCCCTGGTACACCATCATCGAGCCGAAATACGACACGTCGCGCAGCAGGTCGCGGGCCATGTCGTGGTTCACGCCCTTATCCTTGCGCAGCTCGTAAAACGTCTCCACATAGCCGGCGTACAGCGTCGAGTTGACCGGGTCGATGATGCGCAGGTGCGCGGGCGTCATGGTCAGGCCCAGGCGCTTGATGGACGCGGCCACCGCAGTCGAGTCGCCCAGAATAGTGAGGTCCACCACGTCCTGGTGCAGCAGCTGGGCGGCGGCGCGCAGGATGCGGTCGTCGTTGCCTTCGGGCAGCACAATGTGCTTGCGCTCGCGCCGGGCCCACTGCAGCAGCCGGTACTGAAACATGTGGGGCGTGAGGCCTTCGGACTGGAAGCTGACCAGCTTTTCCTGCAGCGCCCGCACGTCCACGTAGCGGTCGAAGGTGCTGATGGCCAGCTGAATCTTTTTGGGATTATCGGGTGTGAGGTGCGAGCGAATGGCGCTCACCCGCGTGGTGGTTTCGAAGGTGCCCGTGGACACCGACAGAATGGGCACCGTACTGGGCAGGCCCTCCAGCAGCCGGCGCACGGGCTCGTCGGGCTCCGAGCCGGTGGAGAGCACGATGCCCGCCACTT
>JAYSZD010000332.1:0-4412 GCA_043738185.1 Hymenobacter sp.
CCAACAACACCGTTTCGCTGCCGCTCACGGTGCTAGGTCCGTTTGCCGGCACCGTGGTGCCCGCTGCTAGCGGAGCCACCGTCACCACTTGCTCGACAACGATTTATGATAACGGCGGGGCTAATAACTACACCGATAATGCCAATGGCTCGCTGACCATTTTACCCGGCACACCGGGCAGCGTGGTTCAGTTAGTGTTCAGCACATTTGCTTTGGAAAATGGCTACGATTTCGTGCGCGTTTACGACGGTCCTACTGCCAATGCGCCTTTGCTGGGCACTTTTACTGGCTTTCAGGTGCCCGCGCCTATTGTGGCCAGTAGCCTCAGCGGAGCCCTCACGGTGCAGTTCACCAGCGACGCGGGCCTGAACGCTGCCGGCTTTGAAGCCACAGTGAGCTGTCTGGTGGCGCCTCAGCCCGATTTGCTGCTCACCCAGATTGGGGCTTCGCCCACGACGGTGGTTGCGGGTGGCAGCCTGACGCTAAGCAGCGTGATTGCCAACGAGGGCGCCGGCCCGGCCGCCAGCTCGGTGCTAGGCTATTACCTCTCCACCAACCAAACTCTGGACGCGGGCGACCTGCTGTTGGGCACCAACTCCGGTAGCATTATGGCCGCCAACCTGACCGCCAACCGCCGCCTGACCGCCGCCGTGCCTGGCAATATGCCGGGCGGCACTTACTACGTGCTGTTTGTGGCCGACCCGCTAAATGTGGTGACTGAGCTGGACGAAACCAACAATCTCGCCGCGCTAGCCGTGACGGTAACGCAGGTATTGCCCAACCGCACGCAAACGGCCGGCTATACTGTGGACATCGCGCCCAATCCCGTGGCCAGCGGCAGCCCGTTACGGGTGCAGCTAAGCGGGACGGGGACTTCCGGCCGCGCCACGCTTGACCTCTACAATGCTTTGGGGCAGCGCGTCCGCTCGCAGCCCTTGCCCTTAGGCACTGGCCGGACTAATCAGGCAGAAATAGCCACGCAAAACCTGGCTACTGGTGTGTACGTGGTGCGCCTGAGCGGACCGGGCCTGAACGTGACGCGCCGAGTGGTAATTGAGTAGGGTAGGGGACGGGGCCTGCGCGTGGGCGCCTACAACGCCTACAGCCGGCACAACCCCTACTACAGCTATTATAGCGCGGGCGAAAATGATGGCTACTACACCAAGGGGCAGCGGCGGCTGTACCAACTGAGCCTGTTTCCCATCCTACCGGCCATCAGCTATGAGCGCAGTTTTTGAGCGCGACGACTGTAATAGCAGCCTCTTGCCCCAGCCCCTCCCGCGTACTTTTGTTTATGCGGTTTCCTCTTATTCGTCGGCTCATGCTGGGGCTGGTACTACTCTTGGCGGCAATAGTAGCCGGCGGGGCCGGCAAATTGCGCCCGCCTCGCCGCCCCAGCCAAGGACAGGCGGCCGGGCAGTTTCTGCGCGCGGTGCTGCGGGCCGACTACACTACTGCCTACGGCCGCCTGGCACCGGAAGTGCGCCGGGGCGTAAGCCTGCCGCGCTTCACCACGGCGGCTTACCCCTTGTGGAAAAGTGGCCAGCGACGCGGCCCGCAAATAGAGCTTTATAAGTTGGGCGTCCGACTGGGGAACGGCGGCTCAGCGCGACTATTTTATGCCTTTTCGTTTGTCCGCGACTCGGCCACCAACCCCCCACCTATTGTGCTGGAAGTAGTTTTCCGGGACACGGCCGCCCGGGCCGTGCTGGGTTTTGCCCTGCGCCCGGTGCAGCGCACGGTGCCTATCAAAACCCGGCCCTAAATCGCAAACAGGCATTGAGATTAGCCGATTTTCTTGCCGGCCATGGCTTGCTGAATGGAGATATTCATCACCCGCTCGGCGTAGGGCCGGGTCAGCTCGTCCAGCTCGTCCATGCTTTTCAGAATGGGGTCGCGCTCGGTGCCGGCGAGCGCGGCGCGGACTTTATCCGCCTGCACCTCGGTAGCGGTCCGCTCCTCTTCGGTGAGGTGCTGGCGGTTTTTGCGGACGAAATTATTAACTTGGTAGAGCAGCTGCTCGGCAGCGGTGCGCGCCTCAATGAGCAGGCGCGCGGCCACATCTTCCTTGGCATTCACCAGCGAATCCATCAGCATTTGCTCCACCTGGTCATCAGTCAGGCCGTATTGGGGCTTGATTTCGACTTGCTGGCGCGTGTTGGAGCGCAGCTCAATGGCTTCGACCTGCAGGATGCCGTCGGCATTTAATAGGAAGTTGACATCGACTTTGGGCAGGCCGGCGGGCATGGCCGGAATGCCCGAAAGGATGAACTCGCCCAGCTTGCGGTTCTGGCTCACCTGGTCGCGCTCGCCCTGATACACGCCAATTTTCAAGTTCACCTGCCCATCAACACTGGTGGTGTACTGGCGGCCGGCTTTGGTCGGAATCTTGGAATTGCGCGGGATAATGGGGTCCAGCAGGCCGCCCAGCGTTTCAATGCCCAGCGTGAGCGGCGTCACATCGAGTAGCAGCACATCGCGGCGGTTACCGGCCAGGATATCGGCTTGAATGGCGGCACCTAATGCCACTACCTCATCGGGGTTGAGAGAATTATTGGCGGGTTGGCCAAAAAACGCCGAAACCGCGTCGTACACCAGCGGCACGCGCGTCGAGCCGCCTACCAGCAGCACGGCATCCAGGTCGGCGGCCGCAAGGCCAGAGTCCTGCAAAGCCTGGCGGCAAGCGGCAACGGTGCGCTCCACTAGCGGGCGAATCAGGTCGTTGAACTGCGCGCGGCTGAGGGTGACAGTGATGTTGTGGCCAGTTTCGTCGGTGAGGTGGGTGGTGAAATCGTCGTGCTGGCTGAGGTACTTCTTGGCCATTTCGGCGGCCAGGCGCAGCTGCTGCTGCAGGTGCGGGTCGGAACGAAAGGCAGCGGGCAGCTGGAACGCGTTGGTCCAGTGCTCAGCCACTATGCGGTCCATGTCATCGCCGCCGAGGTAGGTGTCGCCGTGGGTGCTCAGAACCTCAAAAATGCCCTGCTGAATGCGCAGAATGCTAACGTCGAAAGTCCCGCCGCCGAGGTCGTACACGGCCACGGTTTTCTCGTCGCTGGGGTCCAGGCCGATGCCGTAGGCCAGGGCGGCGGCTGTGGGCTCGTTCACGATGCGCAGCACTTCGAGGCCGGCGAGGCGACCGGCGTCGCGCGTGGCCTGGCGCTGCGAGTCGTTGAAATACGCCGGCACCGTGATAACAGCGCGGTTGACCGGGGTTTTTAAGGCGTGCTCGGCGCGGGCCCGCAGCTCTTTCAAGATGTCGGCCGACAGCTCGATGGGGGAGTAGAACCGGTCGCCAACCCGGATTTTGACCAGCCCTTCAGCATTGTCGTCGATTACCTTATAGCCGAGCTGGTCGGCGTGGGCGTTCAGGTCGCGGTAGCTTTTGCCCAGCAAGCGCTTCACCGAATAAATGGTGCGTTGTGGGTCGGTTAGCAGGTATTCGCGGGCTTCGGCTCCTATCAAAGGGTCGGAGCCATCGGCCGGGAAATGCACCACGGAGGGCACGATGCTGCCGCGTCCCTGGTCGTTGATGGCCACGGGCTGGCGGCTGTCGGGGTGCAAGTAGGCCACCAGGCTGTTGGTAGTGCCTAGGTCAATGCCCACGATAATTTCTTCCTGTTGAAAGGTGCCAGTGGCAATATTGATAGCTACAGTAGCCATAAGTTATGGTCGATGCTGCATAAAAAAAACAGCGCAGGGAGATGATAAGATAAGCGGCCGTCCTCGCGCTGCAAAAGTAGCGGGTAAACCACCCCGGCATTGAAACCCGCTTCGTCAGGAAATGATGGATGTGGTTCAGGCCCTAATCTTATTTAAAAGAATCCGCAAAGGTTTGAAACCGGATAAGCGCTGATTCTCGTAGGAACAGAAAGCTAGGGCATGCTACATGCAGCCGGTTGAATATTGGCAGGTTATGCCGACACTGAGGAGCTTACTTCATTTTCCATTTTTTCATTTCAAGTCCCTTTCATTTTATGAAAAATTTGCTTACTCGTCCCCTCTTTCACGCTGCGCTACTCGCAACATCCGTGGGAGGAATTTTGGCCTGGAGTGGCCAACACAATGCCCTGGAGGCTTCGAGCCACCGCGAAGCCCCGCTTATTGCCGACGACCCGTTGGCCGATAACACCGACCTCTACGCGTTCCGTAGCCCGGGGTCAGCTGCCAACGATGGCAACGCCAGCGTTACGATTATTGCCAACTACATTCCGTTGGAGCTGCCCCAGGGTGGCCCGAACTACAATACGTTCGGCGAGAACATTCAGTACGAAATTCACGTGAAAAACGACCCAGCCACCACTGGTGACGACATCACGTACCGCTTCACGTTTGAGCGGGAAAACGAGGACCCTACCACGTTTTTCAACATCCGCTTGGGCAAGGAAAATCTGAAAGCCACTTACAAGTGCGAG
>JAYSZD010000333.1:0-1813 GCA_043738185.1 Hymenobacter sp.
TACAGCGTGTACGGCGAGTACGGCCTGAGCAACCGCTTGGAGGCCACGCTCAATTTTCCGGTGTTTCGGCGGGCCTACTTCCCTACCGTCACACCCGGCCAGGGCGTGGGCGACCCCGAAATCGGGCTCCGCTACGGCGTGCTCAGCGGCAAGTGGCCGCTAGCCGTGGGCGTGGCCGTGGAAGCCCCGCTGGGCAGCCCCAACGTGTTTGGCCGCGACCGCAACAACCCCGGCGGCACGTTGCGCCTGCCCACCGGCGATGGCGAGTGGAACGTGTGGACCCGCGCCGCGCTTTCGCACACGCTGGGTACGCTGCCGGCCTTTTTCACGCTCAATGCCGGCTACAACAAGCGCACGGGCGGCTTCACCGACCAGTACAGCTACGGCGCGCAGGCGGGCTATCAGTTTTTCGGGAAAGCCTGGCTGATGGCCACCGTGCGCACCCTGGCCACAGTGGGCAATCCCAACCCCGGCCAGTTCGCGGCTATTGGCCTGGGCGAAGGCGTGGAATACTCCACGGCCGGACTGGGCACGAGCGTGAACGTTACCAAAAACCTTTCAGCCACGGCCGACTGGGCCACCGGCTTCGGCACCCTGCGCAACGTGTATTCCGGCAGCCAGTACACGTTTGGGCTGGCCTGGGAGTGGTAGCGGATGGCGGGCCCGGCGGGATAACCTTCCTGCCGTGGCCGGGTTGCGGTAGTGGTCGGCAGTGGCGCTCGAACCGGCGCAACGGCCATACGGCGCGGGACAATTGCCGGGCCCGCTAACGCCGCAGTCCCGACCTTTGCCCCACTTATGACTCCCACCCCTTCCGCTTCCCAAACCGGCCAGGTGTTCGACTGGGCCGTGCTGCGCCGCCTGCTAGCCTACGTGCGGCCGTACCGGCGCGTGTTTATCGGCCTGATTTTTCTCACCGTGGCCACCGCTGTGCTGGGCACGCTACGCCCGTTTCTCATTCAGCGCATGGTCGATGTGAGCATCGAGCAGGGCGACACCCGGAGCCTCAATGCCATGTTTGGGCTGCTGCTGGTGCTGCTGGTGGGCCACGCCGGCGTGAGCTACCTCCAAACGTATTACGGCGGCTGGCTGGGCCAATATATCGTGCGTGACATCCGCACCGACCTCTACCAGCACCTGCTCAAACTAAAGCTGAGCTTTTTTGACCGCACGCCCATCGGCGTGTTGGTGACCCGCAATATTTCCGACGTGGAAACGCTGTCCGACGTGTTTAGCGAAGGGCTGGCGGCGATGGCGGGCGACATTTTGCAGCTGCTCTTCATCATGGGCTTTATGTTTTACATCGACTGGCGGCTCACACTCATCAGCCTATCGGTAATTCCGCCGCTGCTCTTCTCCACCTACGTGTTCAAGGAGAAAATCAAGAAGTCGTTTCAGGACGTGCGCAACGCCGTGGCCAAGCTCAATTCCTTCGTGCAGGAGCACCTCACGGGCATGAACGTGGTGCAGATTTTCAACAACGAGGAGCGGGAATTCCGCAAGTTCGAGGCCATCAACAAGGAGCACACCGACGCCCACATCCGCTCGGTGCTTTACTACAGCATCTACTTTCCGGTGGCCGAGGTGCTGGGCGCCGTGGGCGTGGGCCTGCTTGTCTGGTACGCGGCCCAGGGCCAGATTGAGGGCACGATTTCCAAGGGCGCGCTCATCGCCTTCATCATGTACAACGCCCTGTTTTTCCGGCCCATCCGCCAGATTGCCGACCGGTTCAACACCCTGCAACTGGGCCTGGTGAGCACCGAGCGCCTCCTGAAATTGCTCGACAACCAGGACCTGATTGGCAGCACCGGCA
>JAYSZD010000334.1:0-4400 GCA_043738185.1 Hymenobacter sp.
ACGTCGGAAGTAATTCCCACGATGTGCCCCTTCTTTTGGGCTTTGAAATGAGGAACTGCCGCTTTGCAGAGCAGAAACGTGCCCTTCACGTTGGTGTCGAATATCCGGTCCCATTCGGTGCTGGTGAAGTTTTCCAGCTCGTTGAACGAGCCCACGCCGGCGTTGCAGATGAGGATATCGAGCCGGCCGTAGTGCAGCAGCGTGTTGTTAATTACCTGCTGGGCGTCGGATTCCAGGGATACGTCGGCCACCAGGCTCAGGCCTTGGGTTTTATGGGTGAGGGTGGCCAGCTCGTCTTCGTTGCGGGCCACGGCCACTACTTTGGCGCCCTGCAAGGCCAGCAGCAGGGCAATGGCTTTGCCGATGCCCCGGCTGGCGCCGGTTACGATGGCCACTTGGTTGGTTAGGTCAGTCATTTTGTTTGCTGTATTTCTCGCGGAGGTCCGCAGAGGTTCATCCAAGCCGTTCACAATCCGAATAATGCCCTCTTTCAGGCCCCAAGGCAGTGTGTACGGCGAAGGCCGCCTTGCGAACATTAAACGAAATATCGTTCTCACTCATAAGCTCAGCGGACCTCTGCATAATCCTCAGCGAACCTCCGCGAGAAATATAGCAGAATTTACTTCCGCAGCTCCACCACCCACGCCGTCCGGCCCGGAATCTTCGCCGTTTTCAAGTCGGCCAGCACCGCACCCGACGTTACTTCCACACCCGACGAGAACCCCGCCAGCCGCTCGTCAAACCGGGCCAGGTCCACGGTTTTTTCGTCTTTGCCGGAGTTCATCATCACCATTACCGTGCCGGCGTCCGAGTACCGGAAGTAGGTGTACACGCCCGCGTCGGGGATGAACTGCATGAGCTTGCCGCTGTGCAACGCCGGGTGCGTGCGGCGGTAGTTGGCCAGCGTGCTCACGTAGCGGAAGGCTTCCTGCTCCTGCGCGTTGCGGCCGGCAGCTACAAAGAGGTTCTTTTTGTCGCCGGGCCAGCCGCCGGGAAAGTCCTCGCGCACCTTGCCGTCGGGGTCACTGAAATTCTTCATTAGCACTTCGGTGCCGTAGTAGAGCTGCGGAATACCGCGGCTGGTGAGCAGCCAGGCCAGGCCCATCTTGTACTTCTGGAAGTCCTCACCGATAACCGAATAATAGCGGCTCAGGTCGTGGTTGTCGAGGAAAAGCACGTTGCGCATGGGGTCCTGATACATCCAGTCGGCCTGCAGCGTGTAGTAGAGCTTGTTGATGCCTTCGGTCCAGCCAGCATCTTTGGTCAGCGTTTCGTTGATGGCGTAGTACAGCTGGAAGTCGGTGACGCCCGGCAGGTTGGCTTTGAAGCCTTGTACCTCCGGGAAAATATTCTGGGCGAAATAGGCCTGCTGGGCCGTGCCCTGCACCCAGGTTTCGCCAAAGAGGCCAATTTTAGGGTATTCCTCCATGATGGCCGCGCCCCACTGCATCAGGAAGTTGCGGTCGGAATAGCTGTACGTGTCCACGCGGTAGCCGTCGAGCCCGGTGTTTTCCACCCACCACAGAAAATTCTGAATCAGATAGTTGGCCACCAGTGGGTTACTCTGGTTCAGGTCGGGCATTTGGGTATCAAACCACCCTTCGCCGAAAAGCTTGCGGTCCATCGTCGAAGCGTAAGGGTCGTTGAAGGCGGCATCGCGGAAGTTGCTGCGCGTGTAGCCCGGCCATTGGTGGAACCAGTCCGGCGCCGGCTGGTCCCGAAACAGGTAGTTCTGGCTGCCCATGTGGTTCAGCACCACGTCATGAATCACTTTCAGGCCCTTGGCATGGGCGTTTTTCACGAAGCCCACGTACTCGGCGTTGGTGCCGTAGCGCGGGTCCACGGTGTAGTAGTCGGTGAGGGCGTAGCCGTGGTAGCTGGCTTTGGGCTGGTTGTTTTCGACCACCGGCGTGGGCCAGATGGCCGTTACACCCAATTCTTTGAGGTAGTCGAAATGCTGCTCAATGCCTTTGATGTCACCGCCGTGGCGGGCGTACATCGAGTCGCGGGCCACGCGCGAAACGTTGGTCGTTTTAACGACGTCATTCTTCGGGTCGCCGTTGGCGAAGCGGTCGGGCATGAGCAGGTACACGAAGTCGGCGCTGGTTACGCCCTGCACCCGGTTGGGGTCAGTGTTGCGGGCCCGCAGCTCGTATTCGTATTTCACCTTTTTGGCCCCCTGAAATTGTAAGGCGATTTTCCCCGGTTTGGCTGCCGGGTCTATGGTGAGGTTCACCAGCAGGTAGTTGGGGCTGGCCATCTTCTGCACGCCATCCAGCGTCACGCCGGGGTAGCTCAGGGCCACGGTGCTGCTCCCGATGCCGGGGCCGTGCACCAGCAGCTGGAGCTTGGGATTCTTCATGCCCACCCACCAGAAAGTAGGGTCGATGCGGGTGATGGCGGCAGTTTTAGCCGCAGGCGCGGCCTCCGCAGCGGGCGTGGCGCTGGCCGTGGTGCTGCCCAGTGGCGCGGTGAGCAGCGCCCCCGCCAGCAGCGGTAAAAAGCGGGAAATTCTCATAAATGGATGAATAAATGAAGCAAGGTGGGAGACAACCGGCAAGGTACCGTAGCCAGTTGGGGCATCCAATAATTTCGGTCGCGCCCCGCCAAAAAGTGTCGGCGGCTACCTCCCAAACGCACAAAGCCCCGCTACTTCCGCAGCGAGGCTTTGTGCTAAAAAAACGTGGAAACGCGTCCGGCCTTATTGCAGCTTGGCCAGCCAGAGCGAGGCATTGAGGTGCAGGCGCGGGTGGCTCAGGTTCTCGCCCCAGCCATCATACACGGTGTTGCCGGGCGAGCCGGTGCCGTCGTCAGCCGGCGAGGAATCGCCTACAATCACCACCCGGCCGGTGCCGTAGGTGCAGCTGGCGGCCATGGCCAGGCTGTTGCCCTGCGTGACTGAGTTGCGCCACACCAAGCCCTGAACGGTACTGTTCTGAGTGGGGTTCAGAGTCATCGTCGCGCCGTTATAAAACGACAGCTGCGACACCACGCCCTGCGAGCCGTTCATAATGGGGTTGGTGCTGGTGCGCACGTTGGTGCTTTTATCCGAGATGTTGTCGAGGTTTACCTTGAAGCCGAAAGGATTGGCCTGCACCGAGTTGTTGGCCATCAGGTCGTTCCAGATGTCGGGCGAGTCAAACCCGTCATTGTTGCGGTCCGAAATGTCGTGGTCGGTAATCATAAACAGGCCGCCGCCGTTCTTCACGAAGTTCACAATGGCCGTTTTCTCGCTGGCCGAGAACAGCGTGTTGGGCTCATCAACCACAAACACGCTGTAGTTGGTCAGGTCCTGAGGGTTCGAGGCGTTGCCGTAGCTGATGGCCGTGCCCGTGGGCAACTGCTCCACCGAGTGGCCCAGCTTCACGAGGGCCACGCCCCAGGCCGAAATGGCGGCCGTCCAGTAGGTTTCCGGCGTGCTGCTGGTGATGCCCGACGCGGCCGGGGTGGGGAAGCGCGGCACTACACCGGCGTCCACGTCCAGTACCCAGTCGGCGTTGCCAGCGGTTTCGGCATGCGAGGCGTCAAATAAGAACTTCTTACCCGTGCCCGTGGGCGGCGGTGTGGTGGTGCCGCCGTACTGCTGGATGTTGATGTTGTCGAAGTTGATGCGGTTGGTGCCGCCCGATACCTTACGCAGCTGGAAGCGCACGCTGCCGCTCTGGTTCACGGTGAAGGTGGCCGTGGCCAGCGTGGTGCTGCTGGTGGTGACGGTGCTGCCTACTTTGGCGTAGGAAGTACCGCTGTTGGTGGATTTCCACAGCTCCCAGCTGCTGCCGCCGTCGGTGCCGTACGTGGCGTGGCTCACGGTCACGGTGCTGGCGCCGGTGCTGGTGTTGAAGTTCATGCCCACGAAGCCGAGGTTGCGCACCCGCGCCGACCAGGCGCCGGTTTTGCGGTCGGCGGTGGTGTTGCCAATTAGGGCGTCATTCAGGGTCCAGGAGCCAGAGGCCAAAGTTGCGCTGCCGGTGGTGTAGGCCGTTTTGGTACCGGTTTCGAAGCCCTCGGGGAAGCCAGCGGCGGCTACTTCCTGCGCGGTGGCGGCGGCGGTGGGTGCCTCGGGGCTGTATTCCGACTTTGAGCAACCGGCAAATAGTACTGCGCCCAGCAGCGGAGCTACCAGGTAGCGGACAGAAAACGACATGCGCATACGCTTCAACTAATTTTATGAGGTGGTAAGAGTAGGGCAAAGCTAGGGCAGCCAATTGCTTGCCGATTCATTATCAAATTATAACATTGTGTCCTTTGTGTGTCTAAACAAGCAATGTTATGGTCCGTAACAAGCAATGTTATGGACCGTGGCAAGCAATGACATGGACCGTGACAAGCAATGACATGGCGAGCGAAAGGGTAAATCCTCGCTATGCAGCAGCGTGCCTGCACCAGGCCCACCCGTTCTG
>JAYSZD010000335.1:0-11925 GCA_043738185.1 Hymenobacter sp.
TGGATTTCGTAATCTTGCGGGGCCAATGGCCGCCCGCGTCGTTATGAAACAACTCGTTATCGCCATTGATGGTTACTCCTCGTGCGGAAAAAGCACGACTGCGAAGGCTGTGGCCGCCGCCCTGCACTACGCTTACGTGGACACCGGTGCCATGTACCGCGCCGTGACGCTGTACCTGCTGGAGCACTACATTCCGTTCGATGATTTGAGCCAGGTGGAACAGGCGCTTCAGGCGCTGCAAATCAGTTTTCGGCGCAACCGCCGCACGGGCCGCAACGAGGTGTTCCTCGACGGCGCGAACCGCGAGGACGACATCCGCCAAATGGTGATTTCCAACTCCGTGAGCGAGGTTTCGGTAATCCCGATGGTGCGGCACGCCATGGTAGCCCAGCAGCAGCGCATGGGCCGCAAGCGCGGCGTAGTGATGGACGGCCGCGACATTGGCACCACCGTGTTTCCCGATGCCGAAGTGAAGGTGTTCATGACCGCCGACGTGGTGGTGCGCGCCGAGCGCCGGCAAGTCGAGCTGGCTGAAAACGGCGAACAAGTAGCCCTCGACGATATTATCGAGAACCTGCGCAAGCGCGACCACCTCGACTCGACCCGCACCGAAAGCCCCCTGCGCCGCGCCGCCGACGCCGTACTGCTCGACACCACGCACCTGGTAATTGAAGAGCAGGTGGATTTTGTGCTGGAGCGGATTTCGGCCGCGCTATTCGCGCCTGAGGCGTAGAAGAGCTAGGAATTAAGAAATTCCTTGATGCGCGGATAAGCCAGCAGCTTGACCGTGAGCAGCAAAATGCCGCTCACTTTAAGGGCAGTAGCCGCGAGTAGAATATCATCGGCGCCGGGCCAATGCAAAATTTTGAACAGGGCTCCGATGGCGTCGGCGCTCAGTCCGAGGGCGTATAGAATAAGCGCGTGTTTGGCTTTCATAGCGGCAGGGATAAGCGGCAAATATGCGCCAAATGCTTTGTTGATGACGGACCATGTTCGCGCGGGGGCAATGGGAAAGGTGCGGAAATTGGGCCAAATTTTGCTCAGGGCGCGCCGGCATGGGTCGTACCTTTGCCCCGGCAAACCCTACGGTGCTGCGCGGTGTTAAACTCCTAGCATGAACGTCACGATAGATAAAAATTCCGGCTACTGCTTCGGCGTAGAATTCGCCATTCAGATGGCCGAAGACGAGCTGGCGCAGGGCCAGCAGCTGTACTGTCTGGGCGACATCGTGCACAACCGCATGGAAGTGGAGCGCTTGCACCAGCAGGGCCTGCGCATCATCGACCGCGAGCAGCTGGCCGAATTGCACGACACCAAAGTTCTCATCCGGGCCCACGGCGAGCCGCCCGAAACCTACCAGCTAGCCCTGCAAAACAACTTGGAGCTGATTGACGCCAGCTGCCCGGTGGTGCTCAAGCTGCAAAACCGCGTGAAGCACGCCTTCGACCTGAGCCAGCGCCAGAACGGTCAGATTGTGATATACGGCCAGCCCGGCCACGCCGAAGTAGCCGGCCTCACGGGCCAGACCGGCAACCGCGCCATCATCGTGATGAACGAAGCCGACCTCGACCAGATTGACTTTGCCCGGCCCGTCACCCTGTTCAGCCAAACCACTAAAAGCACGGCCGGCTTCTATAAGATGAAGGCCCTGATGGAAGCCCGCATTACGGCCGCCGGTGGCGCACTGGAAAGCTTCGATGCCAACGACAGCATCTGTCGGCAGGTGAGCAACCGGGAACCCGCGCTGGCCAAGTTTGCCGTGGAATACGACGTGGTGCTCTTCGTGAGCGGCCGCAAAAGCTCCAATGGCAAGGCCCTGTTTTCGGTCGTAAACGCCAAAAACCCGCGCAGCTATTTTATCGAAAACGAGTCGGAGATTGAAGCCGAATGGCTGGTTGGGGCGGAAACGGTGGGCATTTGCGGGGCCACCAGCACGCCGCTCTGGCTGATGCAGCAGGTGGCCGCCCGCATTGAGGGCGTGGGGGAGCTGGCGTAAGCAAATAGTTGGTTCGTTTTGGCTTATGCTATCTACTCACCGCTTACTGCTACTGCGTCTCCCGGTTCTGGCAATTATAATTGGCCTGGTGATAGCTGGGAAAGTCACGGCGCAAACGCCTGTCCAAGTCGCTGCGGAAAATGATTCGCTGGCCGTTGAAATCGGCACTTATTATTTCGATAATAACATTAAGGGGTATGGCAAGGCCGACGTTCTTGGGCCTGATGGCAAGACCCACCAGGTCTACATTCCCATCACGTTGAATGGGTTTGCCCGCTTGCTGCCTTACTACCAGCGCGAAGAAGACCTGCGCCGGTTCGGTAATCAGCCGCTCAACATCAGTGTGGACAAGGTGCAATCCATTCGGATGAATGCCTTGTACCTGGAGCACATGCTGGTGGGAGGGAAGCGCAAGCACATTTTAGCGGCTCGCCTGTCCAACGGCACGGTTGAGGTTTTCAACTACACAGAGATTGTGGATACGGGCCTAATGGTGGCTTACCCGAACCGCTCTTGGTACTTGCGCCGACAGGGGGAGTTGGTGGAAGTTTCGCGTAAGAATTTCATTCCGCAGATGACAGCTTATTTTCAGGACGATGCCGAGCTAATGGCATTGATAAGTGCAGGGAAGCTGCACTACCGGGACGTGCTCACGATAGGACGGCTCTACAACCAACACAAAGCGAGCGCCATGCCAGCCCAACCCGTGGCCAAATAAGTGGGGCCGGAGGCGCTAGAGCTCCTGCTCGTAGAGCCGCCGGCTCTCATCATCATCAAACGCAACGAAGCGGACCGTGCGTGGAAAGCCGTGCGCCGCAAGCCACCGCCGCACTTCGCGCACGGCCAGATCGGCGCAGCCTGACGGGGGCTTCGGGCCTAATATTTAGTCGCGGACGCAGCGTATGGAGTAGCCAAAGGTTTTGGTTGCCCCGTTGGAGAATGAGCTGGTATACCCATTGTCGAGCGATGTGTAATTGGCCTGCGTCGTGTTGCGCTCGGTGGTGCTCCACCAAAAGCCCGTGTTGCCCAAGGTCGCGTACAGACCAGTGGTGCCCCGGTAGCCGCCCGGTAGCCCACCAAACCCGCTGCTATTGTCGGCTCCGACATTAGGCGCAATCCAGAGCACTGAGGTAGATTTGAGTTTGCCGCCTGCCATGCCCGACCCGCCCAGCGAGGCCACCAGTGCCGTCCATTCGGCCTGCGAGGGCACGTGCCAGCCGGCGGGGGCCAAGAGGCCGGTGTGCACGGCGGCCCAGTTATACAGCTTGCCGTAGGTGGTATTGTTGGCGGGTAGGTCGCCGTACACGCTGTAAGCACCGCCGGTAGTCCTTATCCAGTTACTGACATCGAGGCCAGTGACGATGGCAGTACCATCCTTGTAGCGGGTGGTACGCAGGTTTTCGCTCGTCCACACCATGCCGCCGACAGTGATGGTGGGGTACACGTTGCCGTCGATGTCGGTCATGACCACCGGTACGGGCGTGGGCGTGGGGTTTACTTTGTCTTTTTTACAGCCAGCCAGCATCCCGGCACTCAGTACCAGAGCCAGCGGCCAGCTACCAAAATATGCGCGCCCGGAAAGCGAGGAACCAAAAGCAGAAAAAGGAGTCAGCATTTTCATAAAAAAGAACATTACAAAGGCCCTTATTTAAAGTGCCGTCTGGTGAGAAATACGCACTGCTACTAAGCCGTGCGTTACCGAACACCCATCCGCAAAGTCAATAGTCGCCAACCAGCGCTAATGCAAAGCCCGGCATTCATATTAGATTGCAAATATATATTTAAAAAAAATAATATTACAATTAATTTGCAACATCTTCGAACCCTTACTCGGGTGGTTATTGGTTATGGTCCGGGCCTGTGGTCATAGCCGCGAAGGGCCGGATAACGGCTTGAAAAGCAGGATTGCGGCGCGGCGCAGGCTGTGGCGGTAGCAGCTGGCCAGCAGTTCCGGCGCGCCTCGCTGGCTACCGTTCCAGACGGGCCCCACGGTGTGGATGACGTGCGTGGCCGGCAGGCGCCCGCCGGTGGTAATGAGACGGCCTCACTGGTTGAGCAGCCGCCCTGCCGGGCCCTGATTTGCCGGCAGTCGGCCAGAATAGCGGGGCCACCGGCGCGGTGAATGGCCCCGTCGACCCCGCCGCCGCCAAGCAGGCTGGAATCGGCGGCGTTGACGATGGCACCGACCTTTTGCTTGGTGATGTCGCCCTAAGTGATTTGAATACGGTTGGCAATGCTGGAACTCATGGCAGGAGAATGACCGGTGCAGGCCGCAGGGCGGCATTGCGCCGGCTTGGGAAATGAATTCTGAGCGGAACTAGCTGGCGCGGGTGTACGCTTCGCCTCCGGAATTAGATGCTTGGGAGGCATCAGATAACGCTTCAGGAATAAAAATAGCAGCTACCCGAAACCAGCAGTTAGCTTTGACTATCAACTTCAATCATTCAAAACCTCAGCCCCATGGAACCCCTGAACCGCGACCCTTACCTGTGGCAGAAAGCCAAAGCCCGCGCCAAATTTCAATCGCACCTAGTGGTGTACGTGGTAGTGAACGCCGGCCTGTGGGTCATCTGGGCATTCAATCCCAAGCAATCGGAAACGTTGCCCTGGCCGGTTTGGGTGGCGGCTTTCTGGGGCATTGGGCTGGTGCTGCGGGGAGTGGCGGCCTATGGTGGTTTCAGCCAGGAGCAGCGCACCCAACGCGAGTACGAGCGGCTGCGGTTGCAGCAGCAGCAGGAGCAGGGCCCGAACAATACCTCCCGAATGGTCTAATCGCCGCTGGGCTCCCGGCCAGTTGGCCCCGGAAGGTCCGGCCCGAACGTCGCGGACTTTCCTATCTTCACCGCCATGAACCGCCCCCTGAAACGCCTGCTGGGCCGCCGCGAGCTTGTTGATTTTCCGGCTTTCGAGCTGGGCGGCATCGAGGCCAAAGTCGATACCGGCGCCTACACCAGCGCCCTGCACTGCTCCGATATCCGCATCGAAACCGACGCCCGGCAGCGGTCCCGGCTGGTGGTGCACCTGCTCGACCCCGGCCACGCAGGCACCGACGGCCGGCTGTTGACTTTTGCCGAGTTTGCCCTGCGCGACATCCGCTCTTCGAACGGCGAAGTGCAGGAACGCTACGTTATCCGGGCGGTGGTGCGGCTGTACGGGCAGGACTTTGAAGCCGAATTTTCCCTCTCCGACCGGTCCGATATGAAGTACCCGGTGTTGCTGGGCCGCAGCCTGTTGCGTCAGGGGCGCTTCGTGGTTGATGTGGCTCGGCGCAATGTTTCTGCTAAGTATTTGGCCCGTGCCGCCGCCCGTCGCGCGCCACGGTGAGTAATTTCGGGGCCGGAAAAGGGGGCGGCCCTGCGCGGATAGCGTTGGGCCGGGCCGCTTTTGGTTGGTGCACTGTCCTTGGTTTTGCTTAATTAGCCGTTGCTTTGGCTTTTCGCCGCCCGTCCCCGTACACCCGCCTCCGGCCATTTGGCACCCGCATATTTCACTTTCCTTCCCGATGAAACTGGCCATCCTCTCCCGTGAGCCGAAATCGTATTCCACCCAGCGGCTGGTGGAGGCTGCCACCGCGCAGGGCCACGAAGTCGTGGTTGTCGACCACCTGCAGTGCAACCTCGTGCTGGAAAAAGGCCACCCCGGTATTATTTATCAAGGCAAGCGGCTGGAGGGTTTCGACGCCATAATTCCCCGCATCGGGGCCTCGGTTACGTTCTACGGCACGGCCGTGGTGCGGCAGTTTGAGATGATGAAAGTGCGCACTGCCGTCGACAGCCAGGCCATTGTGCGCTCGCGCGACAAGCTGCGCTCGATGCAGATTCTGAGCCGTGCTGGCGTAGGCATGCCCAAAACGGCCTTCACCAACTATTCGGCCGACGTGCCCGCCATGATAAACCAGGTGGGCGGTGCGCCGGTCATCATCAAGCTGCTGGAAGGCACGCAGGGCCTGGGCGTGGTGCTGGCCGAATCGGCCAAGGCTGCCCAGTCGGTGATTGAGGCGTTCCACAACCTCAAGGCGCGCATCATCGTGCAGGAGTTTATTGCTGAAAGCAAGGGCGCCGACCTGCGCGCCTTCGTGGTGGATGGCGAAGTGGTGGGCGCCATGAAGCGGCAGGGCAAGGAAGGCGAGTTTCGCTCGAACCTGCACCGCGGCGGCAGCGGCACCCTGGTGAAACTCTCGCGCGCCGAAAAAGCGGCGGCTTTACTGGCCACCAAAGCCCTGGGCCTGGGCATTGCTGGCGTCGACATGCTGCAAAGCGCGCGCGGCCCACTGGTGCTCGAAGTAAACTCCTCGCCCGGCCTGGAAGGCATCGAAAAAGCCACCCAGCAGGACATCGCGGGACGCATTATCGAGTACACCACGCAGCTGGCCGCCAAGCGCCGCTCCAAGCCCAAAGTCATAAAAGCGACCGAGCAAGTAGATGCGCAGTCGGACATTCCCACCGAGAACTAAGCCTCCTCCGTTAGTTGCAAGCTGTGCGCCTCAAGCTGTAAGCTACATGTTGTGGGTTTGCAGCTAACTACGTATAAATGTCCCAAGCTATTCCGCCTTTTCACCTCAACGGCCTCACCATTCAGCCCGGCGAGCAGGTACTCACGCGGCTGGTGATTTCGCGGCTGCCCTCGGGCACGGTGATTGACGTGCCAGTGCACGTGCTGCGCTCCACCGAGCCCGGCCCCACGCTTCTGTTGATGGGCGGCATGCACGGCGACGAGGTGAACGGCATCGAAACCATTCGGCGGCTGGTGCGGCGCGACTTACTGCGGCCGCTGCGGGGCAGCGTTATCGCCATTCCCATCCTTAACATCTACGGCTTTCTGAATTTCAGTCGCGACGTGCCCGATGGCAAGGACGTGAACCGTTCGTTTCCGGGCTTTCCGCGCGGGTCGCTGGCTGGGCGCGTGGCCCACCGCTTCATGCGCGAAATCATGCCCCTGATTGATTACGGCATCGATTTTCATACCGGCGGCGCCACGCGGGCCAACTTCCCGCAGGTGCGCTGCCTGCTGGGCATCGACCCCGAGGTGGATGCCATGGCCGCGGCCTTCGCGGCGCCGTTTACGCTGCACGCGGCGCTACGGCCCGGCTCGTTGCGCGAGGCCGCACAACGCTTGGGCAAGCGCATTATCGTGTATGAAACCGGCGAAAGCATGCGCCTCGACGAGCCGGGCATTGAAGGGGCGCTGGCGGGCACGCTGCGGGTGTTGCACCACCTGGGCATGGCCCCGGCGGCCCCGGCACCATCGCGGCCCGGCATTGTGTGCCGCCGCCACACCTGGTTGCGGGCTCGCTTTGCCGGCATCTTCCGGTCGCTGGTTGAAAACGGGCAATTCCTGAAAAAAGGGGACGTTTACGGGTCCGTGGCCGACCCCTACGGGCAGCAGTCGGTGCGGCTGGAGTCGCCGCTGAGCGGCTACGTTATCGGGCTGAACCATATGCCCGTGGTGAACCAGGGCGACGCGCTGCTGCACATTGCGGTGCCGGAGTAGGCCGGCTTGAAATAAGCAGCTGCTGGGCTCCGCTATTTGCCTACGGATGCAGTCGTTTTCTGGCGCGCTAGACGGGTTTTCCAATGCGCCTCGCCAAACTTGCGGCTGTAGATGTCCAGCGCCTGTTGGTAGTGCGCCTGCGCTGCCGTGGGGCGTTCCTGCTGTTGGGCTAGGTCGCCGAAGGCCAGGGCCAAATCTCCAAATTGGTCGTGTTGTCTGGGTAGAAAAGCTTGAGCAATACTGAGAGCTTGCTGAAGCAATTGTTCGGCCTCGGCGAGGCGCCCCTGTTGGCGGCGCAACTGGCCGAGGTTTAGGTAGGCGGTGCCCGTAAGCGGATTTTGCTTCGTGAAAAGCATTTCGTGCAGACGAACGGCCTCCGTCAGGAGCGAATCGGCGCGGGAAAGCTGGTTCTGAGAGGTAGCCAGCAAACCCAACCCATTCCACGCGGTGGCGGACGACGCCGTTTGGGCCTGCTTAAACTTACCGTTGATGGCTAATACCTGCCGGTATTTTGCTTGCGAAGCCGGGTAGTTGTCCGTGGCATAATCCACGTAAGCGGCCGTTGCCAGAATGCCGGTTTGGCTGGGTAGCGTAATGGGCTTGCCGGCAATCAGGAGTGAAATAGCCTTGCGGATGGTGGCCTGCGCCGCCGCGTCACGTCCAAAAATCAATTCCAACTCGGCAAGCTGGGCTAGTATTTCGGGTTGGGTTCCTGCCGCGTTCGGTGCTTTTTGCACTAAATTCAGGACCTGTCGTAGCTGCTGGTCGGCTTTGGAGTATTGACCCAGCGCTTTGTTGAGGGCTGCTAAAATGCGCAGGCAAGTGGCGTAGGCGGAGCTGGCCGCGCCCCGTTTTTGCTCGATGCGGCCCAGCGCTGCTGTTGCCAGGGCTTGCGTTTCTGAATAACGGCCTTGCGCAAGACTGTTAGTCGCCAGCAGCATCTCGGCAACCGCCAGGGACTCCCAATTGCGCTCGGCCCGCTCCCGATGAAAACGCCAGGGAGCGCGCAGAGCGCGGTCGGCCGCAGCATATTGCCCGAGTTTATACAAGCAGATGCCTCTGTAAATATCCGCGTCAAAGCGACCGGTTGAGGTATCACCCGGCGTGAAGGATAGGGTGCTTAATTCGCGTAAAGCCTGAAACAGACTGTCCTGTTGAATGCTGTTTCCAACGATGCGAATTCGGTTTGTTACCAGCTCCTCTGCTGCTTCGCGGGTGCTGTCCTGCACCAAATAGCGGTTGATTCCCCGATAGATTGTTGTTGACAACCCGGGCTCATCCTGAGCGGCGTAAGACCGGGCTAGGCCACTGATAATGCGGGCATAATATAGGTTCGGCTTGGGCTTTACTAGTTTGTAGGCCTCTAGCGCGGCAATAAAAAGCGAATCGCAGGCAGCGAATTCCCGCAGTCCCAAGTGGCAGTCCGCCATGTTGCGCAGGGACCACGCTTTTTCCTCTTCCCAGTAGGGGCTTGGCGCGGTTGCGCCTTCCTTTCGGTTGTCTGAGCGAATCAAAAAGGAGTGCCCTAGTCGGTAAGCTCGCAACGCCTCAGCAAATTCTTTCTTTGCGTAAGCAGCATCGCCTCGACCTTCATACGCCTCGAAAGCCAGCGTGTAAGCTCCGCTGATTTCGGCCTTCCTGCTGATAGAGTCGGCGCCCAGCCATCGGTTGCCGAAAAAGTAAGACTTTCTGGCGTTGCTAATGGCAGAGGCGTAGTCTTTTGTTTGCATCGCCTCCTGCGCCGCTATCCGGTGGTGGTGCATCAGCAGGTTGCTGGTCATGCGGACGTCTCCCCGGTTGAAGGCCAGCAAGGCTAGGCGGTAGGGCATGAAGGTTATGGGAGTGGAGGCGAAAAAGCCCGCAAAAGCCAACAGCACCGCAGAGCGAAGCCACAACCCACTTAGGGTATTTTGGGCCAGCTTGTGGGCTCTATGTCGGAATAAGTAAATTCCGAGCCCGACGCAGAAAAAGCCATTGAGCACCGGCAGCAGCACTTCAAAGGATTCGTGCCGGACCCGGAGGGTAAAGGATAAGGAAATAAGCGAGGTACCCAGGCAAATACCCGCCAGTACATAAAACGAAGCGGAAAAGTGTTTTTGGTCTTTAAAAAGCCAGCGCCCGCCTACCATGTACGATAGAGCCAGGAGCCAGATACACAGCCAACTGAGGGAATTGGTATTTGTTATTTCCGCTCCTTGCAGCGCCAAAAGCGCTAGAAGTAGATACAGGAGGTATTTTTCGTAGCGTGTCATGGGGGCTGTAGGGGAGGGCCGCTTTTTGAGTCAGCTCAAAGATGGTGCACTCATTCACAAACCAGGTACAGAAGCAAAAACTGCATGCTGAAATCCGAGCAGAGGAATTCGGTCCTTCAGTGGGATTTCCTGATTCTTCTTTAATTGAAGCATTACTTTTGTCCTTTCTCCATCTTCACTCGTCAATGAAAAACCTCGTTCAGACCACCTTTAACGCCGTGCTGCTGCTGGCGGTGGCCGTATTGTATTTCCTGCATTTCAGCAACCGTCCGGTAGCGCCGGCTGTCGCTACCGATAAGTCCATGGCCGTACTGGCTTCGCCCGACCTGAGCACGGCCGATACCACGGCTACCGTCGCCGCTGCCGAAACCAACACTGCTGGCGCCGCCATGCCCGTGGCCACCACTGCCGCCTCTGCTACTGAGGGCAAAATTGCCTACGTGGAATCGACCAAAATGCTGGACGGCTATCAGGGCATGAAAGACGCCCGCAAGGCTTTCGAAAGCAAAGCCCGCGGCTGGGAGCGTCAGAACCAGGCCATGCTGACCACCTTTAAAACGGCGGTGGAATCCTACCAGAAGCAGGCCGCCAGCCTCACGGACGAGCAGCGCGCTGCCACCGAGCAGAAACTGCAGCAGCAGCAGCAGCAAGTAGGCCAGCAGCAGCAGCAACTGCAGGCCCAGGCCCAGGAGGAAGAGGCCAAGCTGACCCAGAAAGTGCTGGAAAGCGTGAACAAAAAGGTGGAAGCCTACGGCAAAGCCAACGGCTACAAGCTGATTCTGATTGCGGCCCCCAGCGGCACCATTGCCTACGGCCAGAAGGACCTCGACATCACCACGCCCGTGCTGGCCTACCTGAATTCGGAGTACCGCAAGTAGTAAGCAACACCGCTTGATATATTTGCAAAAGAGCGTTTCGCACGGCGGAACGCTCTTTTTTGTGTCGGGTTGGGCTCCCAGGCTTTGGCATTTTTATCCGTAAAACGGGACCACTATTAGCTACAGTACGTACCTTATAGCATGGCTGATTCTCCCTTGTTCGCGTCTAAAAAATGCCCTTTCTGCTTGCAATGGTCCATCTGGCAGCAGCTGCCCGATGACCGGTGCGAGCACTGTGGCAACCTGCTCGACCCCCAGGCCGAAAAAAGTGCCATTGCGCGGGAGGAGCTCGCCAATCAGAAGATGTCCTCGGTCATCCTCATGGAAATCAACCCCGAGGACGGTCCCGTGAAGCGCTTTTTCAAGACCATCGTGCGGGGCGGGCAGCTGGCTTTCGCGGCCATTCTGAGCTTCATTATGTGGGTAGTGGCCGCGGTAGCAGGATAAGATGAAGCGCTGGTCCGAATTCCGGCACCCATTGTTTATAGGGGCCGGGCTGCTCTACCTCGCGCTGCAGCTCAGCCGACAGGTACTACGCTGGCCGCTTCCAGCCGTGCTCACCAGCTACCTGGCCGATGCGTTGGCCATGCCGGTAATGTTGAGCCTGGCACTGGCGGCGCACCGTCGCGCCGTGGTCCGGTCGCGGGCCTTTGTGCTGCCCGATTCGTGGCTGCTGGCGGCCTGGGCTTATGTTTCAGTCTTTTTTGAAGTCGTTTTGCCGTATTTTTCGGCTATTGCCGTGGGCGACCCATTCGATGCGGTGGCCTATGCCGTGGGCACGATGGCGTTTCGTTATTGGCTCAATCGGGCCCCGGGCCGGCCGGGCAGCTAGCTGCCCGGCAATGAAACTGGCGCTGATGGGCTACGATGGCGCGGCGGCGGGCGTTTGCGTGTAGTTTTGATGCACGTTTTTTTGAGTTTTCCGCATTGGCTATTCCCTCGGCTTTTTCGCTTGCTTCCACCTACCAGCGGCCCCGGTGGGTGCTGCCTACCATTGTGATTGCGCAGTTCGCGTGCACCTCGCTGTGGTTTGCCGGCAACGCGGTGCTGCCCGATTTGCTGCGCGAATCTGGCTTAGTCGGTACTTCGCTGGGCGCGGTGGTATCGGCAGTGCAGCTGGGTTTTATCGTGGGCACGCTGGCGTTCGGGCTGCTGCGGCTGGCCGACCGGGTGCCGCCGGCGCGGCTGTTTATGCTGTGTGCCGTGCTGGGCAGCCTCACCAACGCGGCGCTGCTGCTG
The DNA here is from genome assembly GCA_043738185.1 of Hymenobacter sp. GTDB lineage: Bacteria > Bacteroidota > Bacteroidia > Cytophagales > Hymenobacteraceae > Hymenobacter. The sequence goes on from JAYSZD010000335.1 coordinate 11,856, forward strand.
CCGGAGGCCACGGCCGCTACGGTGCTGGGGCTGCGCTTTGCCACGGGGCTATGCCTGGCGGGCATCTACC
>JAYSZD010000336.1:0-11923 GCA_043738185.1 Hymenobacter sp.
GCCCCGCCCAGCATTAGAATGGGCGTGATGGCCCACGGCGCAAAATACCCCAGCACCAAGGCCGCTGGCGTCAGGATGAATAGTTTGTTGATGAGAGACTTCTTCGCAATCTGGAAAATAATCGAGAGCTCGCGGGAAGGGTCGAGGCCCACGACGTACTTGGGCGTTACGGCCGTGTCGTCGATGACAATGCCGGACACTTTGCCGGTGGTTTTGGCCACCTGCGCCGGCACGTCGTCCAGGCTCGCGGCGCTGGCTTTTACCAACGCGGAAACGTCATCTAATAAAGCGAAAAGACCGGAAGCCATGGGCGGTTATTGGGGTGGATAGAAATTCCGTTGGCATAGGAGGGCGCGGGTTGCTCCTCAGCGGGACCGCAAGGTAAAGCGGTTTGGCGGGCGCGGCATTGCTTTCGTGGCCGGCAAAATTGGGTAGGGGCAGAGGCGTATCGGACTTTTAGGACCAGCGGCTTCCCATTTTTTGCCGTCAATGAAAGCGAGTTGGTGACTCGCCCACAGTACGGTTACCGCTATTGTGGGTTGCAAACGCGCTGCATAATCGGCGCGCAGTCGCCGCTGCGCTCAGACTGCGGCCAACTGCACATTTGAAACTGGCTTTCACCCAATCCCGGCTCACCCGTACGGGCTGGGGTGCTTGATTTCCAGCCAGCAGCCGGGGCGCCCCCGCGGTTCGTAGCCGAAGCGGTGGCAGGGGTGCCATGATATTTGCGACTTTGCGACGAAACGGTGCGAACAGCAAAAGGAAGGTGGTTCGCGCCCGCCCCTGTGGTCTATGGAGTATAGGTCATGCGGTGCGCCACGCGGCCCTGCTGGTCGTAATACACCCACTCACCAATAGGCCGCTTCCAGTCCCGGTATTGCCCCTTGGACTTCACGCGGCCATTTTCGTAGAAAAACGTCACCGGGCCTTCTACTTTATTCGCCCGGTAGGTGCCCTGGCATTCCTTGCGGCCTTCTGGGTCGAAGTCCATCCAGTACCCGTTGCCCAGGCCGTCCCGGAACTGCTGGATGGTCTGGTACTGGCCGTTGGCGTAGCGGCCGTAGAGCAAGCCGGTGTAGGGGCGGGGGCTGCCGCGCTCGAAGTACCGGTAGCCTTCAGGGGTCGGACGCTGGCTGGTCTGGCTCATGGCCACCATCTTCTGGCGGGTGGTATCCGGCGGCGCTTGTTGGGAGGTAGTGGAACGGGGCAGCGCCGCCAGTCCGGACAGCAGGAGAAATAAGTATTTCATGGCTGTAAATTCAGATAAGCAGTTTCCATGTAGTAAATGCTGTAGACACGTTCGCCGGCCGCGTCCAGCTCGGGGCCCCGGTCGCTGCTAAAGAAGAAGTGCTTGCCGTCGGGCGAGAAGCGCGGGCATATTTCGTTGTGCTCGGAGTTGATGACCGGGCCCAGATTCAGGGCCCCGGTCCATTGCCCGTTCACTTTGCGGCAGTAGTAGAGGTCCTCCCGGCCCTGGCCGTCATCCCCCCGCTCATAAGACGCAAAGAACAGCAGGTTGCCGTCGGGCGACACGCAGGGGCTGCTGTCGGCGCCGCGGTGGTTGGGGGGTGCGGGCAGCTCCTGGGGCGGGCCGAACCGCCCGTCGGGTAGCCGCGGGGCCATGTACAAATTGGCATCGGGGCCCGTGCGGCTGCCCGACCAGTAGTAGAGGTTGCCGGCGGCATCGGCTACCGGGCCCGCTTCGTAGTGCGTGGGCCACGCCTCGCCGGGCTGCCGAACCCCATTGATGGGGCCGGGCACGGGCCGCGGCGCGCCCCAGCCGCCCGCCGTTTTGTCCATTACCCACAGATTCATGTCGGGGGCGCTCGGGCGTTTGCGTTGGCCCGGCAGCGGGCGCAGAGAGGCAAAGTAGAAGTGGCGGCCGTCCGGCGTAATAAACGCTCCCTCGTCGGGGCCGGTGGAAAACGCCGCGGGCCGGGGCTCGGTCCAGCCGGTGGGCGTTTTGTCTGTCCGGTAAATCCGCTGGGCCGTGGTGCCGGCCAGCCGCCGGGTGAAGTAGCACGTGTTGCCGTCCGGCTCGAAGGTGATGTCCCACTCCTGGTGCGCCGTCGTGGCAATCAGCCCGGGCTCAAACAGCACGGGCTGGTTGAGCACCCGTTGGTCGTTCTGGTAGAGCTGGGCGGTCAGGGGCGTCCCATCCGGGGCGTAGGTGCGGACGTAGCCGTGCCGCTTTCCCCGCAGGTTGGCGCTTTCCGTGGCCACCCGGCCATTGGGGTGGTACTGGTAGGCCAAGCCCACCAGCAGGTCCTGCTCGTACACTTCGGCCGACCGGCGCACGCCCGTTGGGTAGAAATACTCCCACGTCCCATGCCCTTTGCCCTGCAGCCACGCGGCCCGGTAGCGGAGCGTGCCATCGGGGTACCATTCCAGCCACGTGCCGGTGGCTTGCCCGCTCACCCGCTCTTTCCAGACCCGGAGCTTACCGTCCGGGTAGGCCGCTTGCTCCACGCCCGTAAAAGTGCGCAGCGAGTCGCGGCCGGGCACGTACTGGCGCGGGGCGGTCTGCAGTTGCGCCCAGGCCAGCGGCCGGCCACCTACCAGGGCGGCGCTGAGCAGGCATATGTAGTTCAGGTGTTTCATCGGGGCAAAGCGAGTGAGCTCCCGATATTCGGTAGTCCGGTCCGTTAATCCAGCAAAAATCCGACGAAGCCGTCCCTCCGCCGACGAAACCATACAGTGCGGGCGTTTGCTGCCCGAATCGGCCGCTTTCCAAGGAACTGCACTGTGATGCGCTACTCGATGCGGGTGATGATGACCGGGCCGCTGATTCTCACGAACCGGCCCGTGGCCGCGTCTTTAAAGGAGTGAGCGCCCGCGCGTGATTCTGCCCGCACCCGGCCCGTGCTGGTGTAGGTGCGGACCACCTGTCCCCCCGAAACGACTTCGATTGTGCATTTTTTGTCGTAGTCACTCAGGTCGGCCTGCGCCGCGTCGGTGCAGCCCGCGAAGGGTACGAGCAGGAGTACAAGAAGTTTTTTCATAGACGAATATAGAAGTTGGGTGGGTAGCGAAACACCGCCAACTCGCCGGTTTTCTTTATTCAACAAACCCCTACAGCAGCAGCCGCTGCAGCGCGGGCTGGTAGGAGTCGCTCACGCGTACCCGGGCCTGGGTGTCGAGCACCAGGTAGCTGCGGCGGCCGGCCCGCACCAGCTCCCGTGCGTGGGCCAGGTTGACGAGGTAGGAGCGGTGCACCCGGCAGAACAGCGCCGGGTCCAGCTTCTGCGCCAGCTCCGAAATGCCGCTCAGCGCCAGCAGCTGCTCGTTCGGCAGGTGCACCTTGCAGTAGTCCCCGTACGCCTCCACGTAACGGATGGCGCGGGCTTCCACCACCACGCGCCGCGGGCCCTTGTGCAGAATCACGCGCGGGGCGTAGGGCGCCCCGGCCTGCAGCAGGCGCTGGGCCAGCGCTTCCACCCGGGCATCGTCGTGGGCCACGCGGGCCAGGGCCTGTTGGAACCGGGCGCGGCCGTAGGGCTTGAGCAAATAATCCAGGGCGTGAAACGCGAAGGCCTCAATAGCGTGCGCGTCGTAGGCCGTCGAGAATACCACCTGCGGCAGCTGCTCCAGCCGGGCCAGCACCTCGAAGCCCGAGCAGCCCGGGAGCTGAATGTCCAGAAATACGAGGTCCGGCCGCAAAGCGTGGATGGCCTGCACGGCTTCGGGCCCGTCGCGGGCTTCGCCCACCAGCTCGTAGCCGGGCTCCTGGCCCAGGTACTGCCGCAGCAGCTGCCGGGCGTCGGGCTCGTCGTCCACCAGCAGCACTCGTTTCATAGGCGGAAGTGGGCCCGCACGCCGCGGGGCTCGTTGGGGGTGAGGTGCAGCGTGGCATTGCAGAGTTTTTCCAGCCGCAGCTGGGTGTTGCGCAGGCCCATGCCCAATTGGACGCCCTGCACCGGTAGCCCCGCGCCCGTGTCGGCGACCGTAAACAGCAGCCGCTCGCCCACAGGCTGCACCGACACGTGAATCGTGCACAGTCCCACATGAGGCGTTACGCCGTGCTGCACGGCGTTTTCCACCAGCGGCTGCAACAGCATGGCGGGCATCTCGCGCGCGAGCGCGGCCTCGTCCACGGCAAACGACACGCGCAGCCGGTCCTGAAACCGGCGCTGCACCAGGCCCAGGTACTTGGCTAGGAAGCTGATTTCCTCCGCCACGGTCACATATTCCCGCTGGGCCACGGCGTTCTGATGGCGAAACAGGTCCGACAAGTCGATAATCAGCTCCCGGGCCCGCTCGTTGGCCGGCTCGATGGCCGCGTTGATGCTGTTGAAGGTGTTGTGAATAAAGTGCGGATTGAGCTGGGCCTTGAGCGCGGCGAGCTGGCTGCGGGCCAGCGCATCGCGCAGCGCCGCCTGCTCCCGCACGGCCTGCTTGTACTTGCGCACGTGCACCAGCAGCAGAATCAGGCCCAGCTGCAGCAGGTAAAACAGCGCCGACACGTAGTACGCGTATACTCCTAGCTTGCCGCCAAAAAGCTCCACCCACCCCAGCCATGCTTTGATTTGCGCGCCCAGCAGCCCGCAAATCAGTACAAAAGCTACTCCCAAGACAACGTACGCCGCCACCTGCCAGCCCAAGGCCAGGGCGTGCAGCCGGGCGCACACCAGGTAGCTGATGCCCAGCGCGCACAGGAACCGGAGCGAGAAGTCAATGCCGGAGCTGGCCATCAGCTCGGTCGGATTCCAGTAGGGCGGCTGCCCCGACTGCCCGCCGCCCCACAGCAGCCACAATGTCGTGCGGTCCAGCAGGGCCGCCCCCAGGTAGAACAGGCCCAGCCACGCCGCGTCCCGCCGGGTAAAAGGAAGGGCGGCGGCGGTGAGGCGGAGCATGGGACTGAAAATACGGGAAATATGCCAGCGGCGTCCTGGCTCAAAATAATGGTTGGGAGCCTCAATCTCCGCAATTGGGCTGGCAAATCCAACCATCCATTGCCAAGCCCCTTCTGGCACGCTGCGTGGTACTTGAAATTCGCGCGTGCAGCCCCACCTGCTCACTCACCCGTACGGGTTGGGGTGCTTGATTTCGAGCCAGCGGTCGGGGCGGTCGAGAAGGGTGTAGCCGAATTTTTGGTAGAGTGTGTGGGCGTCGAAGGTGGCGAGCAGGTGGCGGCGCAGGTTTTGCAGGTCGGGGTGGGCCAGCATGTGCTGCACCAGCCACTTGGAAAGGCCCTGGCCCCGGAATTCGGGCAGCACAAACACGTCGCAGAGCCAGGCGAAGGTGGCGCGGTCCGTCACCACGCGGCAAAAGCCAGCCTGGCGGCCATCGGGGGCGTAGAGGCCGAAGTTGAGGGAATTGGCAATGGCGCGCTCCACGGTGGCCCGGGAAATATTACGCGCCCAGTACGACTCGTTGCTGAGCCAGCCGTGTACGGCGGCCACGTCGAGCCGCGCCGGGTCGGTGCTGAGCTCGTAGCCGGCGGGGTGGAGTTCGGGGCTGAAATCGGACATGGCAACGAGTGGTTTGGAGCGCAGGAACCCTCAAAAATAGCGCGGTTTTTAAGTTGGTGTATTTGAATCTGTTTAGGAAGCTGTTTGGGTAATAGACTTCTTCCTAAATCAAATTTCTCAAAAACGTCATGCTTCGACAGACGGACGCTAAATGAAGCAGGACAGACGTCATCTTGACTTTCCGAACAGCTTCTCTTTCCTGGTTCTATGGCATTGCTAAACAATTTGTTAAGCCATAAAAACGGCTGAGCGCCGACATGGGGCAACCGCACTTTTCCAGGTTTCGTTTGTTGAAACAGCACCGTTCCTGTTCTCCACGATTTCGCCGCTTGTTATGACGTTTCTACGCAACGCTTTTCTGGCCGTTCTGGCTGCCGGACTCTCGCTTTCAGCTAGTGCGCAGGCGCCGGCGCTCGCCACGTTTGCCGTGGGCAGCACCACGGTTTCGGCCTCAGCGCTGGCCATCGGCCGCAGCCACATCTGGGAGCTGGTGTGGGGCCCCGACAATTTTCTGTGGATGACCGAGCGGGGCGGCCGCATCAGCCGCGTCGACCCGACTATCGGGCAGGTGCTGCCGTTGCTCAGCGTGCCCGATGTGACGCCCACCGGCGAGAGCGGCCTGCTGGGCATGGCGCTGCACCCCGATTTTGCTACCCAGCCCTACGTGTATGTGGTCTACAATTACACCGAAGCGGGCGACCTGAAAGAAAAGCTGGTGCGCTTCACCTACTCGGCTGCCGCCAACAGCCTGACGGCGCCGCTGGTGCTGCTGGGTAACATTCCGGCTACTACTACGCACAGCGGCTCGCGGCTGCTCATCCTGCCCGACCGCACGCTGCTCATGACCACCGGCGATGCCCAACTCAAGCCCGAAGCCCAGAACCGGACTTCCCTTAACGGCAAAATCCTGCGCCTGAACCTCGACGGCTCGGTTCCCGCCGATAACCCCACGCCCGGCAGCCTCGTGTTCACGCTGGGGCACCGCAACCCGCAGGGCCTGGTGCGCCTGCCCGACGGCCGCCTCTACAGCTCGGAACACGGCCCCAGCAACGACGACGAAATCAACAGGATTGAGCCGGGCCGTAACTACGGCTGGCCCAATGTGGAAGGCTACTGCAACCTGACCAACGAGGCCACCTTCTGCGCCGCCAACAACGTGCGCGAACCCCTCACCACCTGGACGCCCACCATTGCCCCGGCCGGCCTTACCTACTACGACCACCCCGCCATTCCCGGCTGGCGCGGCACCCTGCTACTGGCCACCCTCAAGCACCAACGGCTGGTGCAGCTGCCGCTAAATGCGGCCGGCGACGCCATCACAGCCCGCAACGAGTTTCTAGCCGGTACGTTCGGGCGCCTGCGCTCCATTTGCGTTTCGCCGTCCGGCAAGGTGTACCTCGGCACCACCAACGGCTCCAACGACCGCATCATCGTCCTCGAAAACCGGGCTTACGTGGCTACCGGCACCCGCACCGCCGCCGCCGACTTCTCGTTCGACCTGTTCCCCAACCCCAGCCAACGCCAAGCCACCGTGCAACTGCCGCAGGCCAACGCGCTGCTCACCGTGCGCGACTTGCTGGGCCGCTCCGTGCTCACCCGGCGCGTCGTCGGCCGCACCGCCACGCTGGACCTGAGCACCCTGCGCCCCGGCGCGTATGTGCTACAGGCGCAAACTGCGGCGGGTAGCGCCAAGCGCCAGTTGGTGGTGGAGTAGAGCTTCTGACAGAATATCCAGTTTTGTGAAGTCCTTGTCAATCTCAGTATAATTCTTGGTCGATGCGCGCAGCAATTAGAAGCTATGACTCTTATGAAATCGAAGACCTTCAAACCGACAAGCCCGACGACCCTTTAATATTTGCGGTGTCCATCAATTTCGAGATTGGCCCAGCCGATAGTGTCGGGGCAGACAACTTTCGGATTACGGTGGCGAGCGCAGAATTTTTGCGCCATCAATACCCAGGGGACGACTGTTATTTCCTTCGCCATTACCTGCTGGTGAAGGAGTATAATTTCAGTCGAATTTTGGCCCTAATGACGAATTATGTAAATTCATTGGAAGCCGAAACGTGGGAACAACTGGCAGAGAAAATTGGGCGGGTCGCCCTGTGGGAGTTTGAAGATTATCATCCCTGATTTTTCTCCTTTATTCACGTAACACCACTCTCTCTTACTGCTTTATTCGCGTGCCTTCTTCCAGCGTGTGGCGCTCGTTCTTTACGGCGTTTTGCACGGTCCATTGCACTTCGTGTTTGAGCGGGTGCTGGCGCACGGGGCAGTTCAGCATCAGGCACAGGGAGCAGGCTGCGAAAGTGCAGGGGTCGGCGTGGACGAACATCTCCACTTCGACCGCGAAGCGGGCCCGGATGAGTTCCTCAATGTCGTGCAGTTGGGTGTGCACCTCTTCCAGGGTGAAGTAGTAGGGCATCTGCATGTGGCAGTCGATGTGCAGGTTGGCGCCGTAGCGTTGCACGCGCAGGTTGTGCACGTCTATCCAGGGGGCGCGGCGTCGGGACTGGAGTTCGGCAATGACCTCGGCCACCACGGCGGTGTCGGTTTCGTCCATCAGGCCCGAGATGGCGCGGCGCAGCATCCGTCCGCCGTTCACCAGAATGAAGCCACCCAGCAGCAGGGCCGCGCCGGCGTCGAACCGTACCTCGCCGGTGGCCGCTACCAGCAGCAGCGCCCCCGACGACACGATGGACGTGAGCGCATCAATATACAAGTGCTGCCCGTCGCCCACCAGGGCCAATGAATTCAGCTTCCTGCCGTTGCGCACCAGCAGTAGGCCCACGCCGAAGTTCACCACGGCCGTGCTGGCCAGCAGCAGCACGCCCCAGTCGGGCCGGGCCACGGGCTGTGGGTCCAGCAGCGCCAGGCTGGCTTTGTAGAGAATGTAGGCGCCGGCCATCGCAATCAGGCCCCCTTCAAAACCCAGCGACAGGTTCTCGATTTTGCCGTGGCCGTAGGGGTGGTTTTCGTCCTTGGGCAGGCTGGCCAGGTAAATGCTGTAGAGCGCAAACCCACTGGTAAACACGTTGATAATGCTTTCCAGCGCATCGGTGAGCACCACCTGCGAGCGGGTGAGGTAGTAGGCGTAAAATTTCACCGCCACCAGCCCGATGCTGACCATGAGGGAAAGCAGGCCGAGGCGGCGTTTGATTTGGGTAGGCGTCATGCAAAGGGGGTTTCGGCCCAAAGGTCGGGCCTGGCCGGCAACCGCCATCGTGCCCGCCCGGCTCCAATGCAAAACCTTTTGGATGCTTTACAGTATTTAAGTCGGCCGAAAAATATTTTTAGGCCACCCTAAAAAAACGTATTTTTGTAGGAATCAATCCATTTAGCCTGTGTGCTGAATAATCGGATTTTATTCGCAGCCTAGGTGCAGCCCTCATCCCCCAGCCCCCTCTCCCAAAAAGAGAGGGGGTGAGGTTGGCGCCTGGGCTGCGTAAAGTCAGTTACCACTTAATTCCAGCTACATACCAGCTTGCCTCCTTCTCCAATTATCGACATTAATTCCCAGCCGCCCGCCTCCGAAACCGGTTGGCGCCGCGCCCGCCGCAACAATTCCCTGAGTGAGGTGTACGCCAGCATTCGCGTGCCGGGTCCTGATGCCTCCTTCTGGCGCAAGCTGATGGCCTTTTGGGGCCCCGGCCTGCTCATTGCCGTGGGCTACATGGACCCCGGCAACTGGGCCACCGACATTGCCGGCGGTGCCCGCTACGGCTATACCCTGCTCTCGGTGGTACTGATTTCCAACCTATTCGCCATGCTCCTGCAGCATTTGGCGGCCAAGCTGGGCATCGTCACCGGCCGCGACTTGGCCCAGGCCTGCCGCGACCACTACTCGCGCCCTGTGAGCCTGGTGCTGTGGGTGCTGTGCGAAATTGCCATCGCGGCCTGCGATTTGGCCGAAGTCATCGGCTCAGCCATTGCCCTGAACCTGTTGTTTGGACTGCCGCTGGCCTGGGGCGTGGTGTTCACGGCCCTCGATGTGCTGGTGGTGCTCTACTTCCAGAACAAGGGCTTTCGCATCATCGAAAGCATCGTGGCGGGCCTTATCTTTCTGATTTTCGGGTGCTTCGTGTACGAAATCGTGGCCTCGAACCCCGACTGGCTGGCGTTAAGCAAGGGGCTGATGCCCCGGCTCGAAATCGTGACCAACCCGGCCATGCTCTACGTGGCCATCGGCATTCTGGGCGCTACCGTGATGCCGCACAACCTGTACCTGCACTCCAGCATCGTGCAAACGCGGGATTTTCCTAAGGACGAGCCCGGCAAACGCTCGGCCATCAAGTTTGCGACCATTGACTCGACGGTGGCGTTGTTTTTGGCCTTTTTCGTGAACGCGGCCATCCTTGTCACGGCTGCTGCCGCCTTCCACGGCAACGGCTACGAAAACGTGGCCGACATCACCGACGCCCACAAGCTGCTCACGCCGGTGCTCGGCGCGGGCGCGGCCAGCGTGCTGTTTGCCGTGGCGCTGCTGGCCTCGGGCCAAAGCTCGACTTTGACCGGCACCCTGGCCGGCCAGATTGTGATGGAAGGCTTCCTGGACCTCAAGCTCCGGCCCTGGCTGCGCCGGCTCATCACGCGCTCCATCGCCGTGGTGCCGGCTCTTGTTGTGACTATTATCTATGGCGAAAAGGGCACCGGCCAGCTCCTGGTGTTGAGCCAGGTAATTCTGTCTTTCCAGCTCAGTTTCGCAGTGGTGCCCCTGGTGCTTTTCACCAGCAGCAAAGCCAAAATGGGCGTATTCGTGAACAAGCCTGTCGTGCAGGTGGTGGCCTGGGTGATATCGGGAATAATCATCGCGCTCAACGTTTTCCTCCTCTGGCAAACGTTCACCGCATAGGCGCGGGCGGCAGTGGAGCTTCCGGCCGTCCGCCGCAATGGCCGCCGTGGCCTTATCTTTGAGCCGTCAAGGTGCCAGACCCCAATTGCGGGGCGCGGCTGAAAAGGGAATCCGGTTCAATGCCGGAGCTGTCCCCGCAACTGTACGCTCCACATCGGGGTGGGCCCACACGCCACTGTTCGCCGCTGGTTTTCGCTCTGAAAACCAAGGTATTGAATGGGAAGGCGGCTCATCCGGCGGAGCAAGCCAGGAGACCTGCCCGGACATTCACAGGTTCAGCATTCGCGGAGGACGGATGGAGAAAGGGAGCAGCAGCGGCCTTTAGGTCGCTGATTTTACAACTGTTTTTCGGCCTCGGTCCGGCAGCGGTTTCCTTCGCCTGAAGGCAGCTGTAACGGGTTTTGAATCGAATTTTCTTTGTCGAAAATTTGATTCGGATGCATTTTTTTACTCTTAGACGTGCTGCTTGGCGGCGGGCCCTGCTGTGGGCGCTGTTGGCGGTGCCCGGTCTGGCTGTTGGGCAGCAGCGGCCCGGCCCGGTAGCCGCGCCGCCCGATTCGGCCCGCCTCAGCGAGCGGCTGCAGCGCCTGGCCGAAGTGCGGGTGCGCGCCGTGGGGCCCGAGCGGTTTGCCGTGGGCAGCCGCCGCTTCGAGCTCGATTCGGCGGTGCTGGCCCAGTATCGCGGCGCCAACCTGGCCGACGTGCTGCAGGCCCGCACGCCGCTCATCCTGAAAAACTACGGTCCCGGCCAGCTGGCCACCATTGCCCTGCGTGGCACCTCGGCCCAGCATACCGCCGTGCTTTGGAACGGCCTGAATATCATGCTGCCCACCCTGGGCCAGAACGATTTTGCGCTGCTGCCGGTGGGGGCCAATACCCGCGTGTCGGTGCAGCCCGGCCCGGCCGCCGCGCTCTATGGCAGCGGGGCCGTGGGCGGCGCCGTGCTCCTCAACTCTGACCCCGACTGGCGGCCTGGCGCCCGCGGCAGCGCTCAGTTCGATGCCAGCAGCTTCGGGCTCCTGGGCGGCAGCCTGGAGGCCCGTACCACCACGCCTACCGTGGCCGTGCGCGTAGCCGCCAGCTACCGCCAGGCCCAGAATAACTACTCCTACGTGCTGCGCGAAGCCCGCGGCCCCGTGCGCTACACGCTCCGGAATGCGGCGCTGCGCCACCAGTGGAGCATCAGCCCCGATGTGACCTGGCGCGTGGGGGCGGCTGGCGAGGTGACCGCCGCCGCCTGGCTCACGGATGCCGACCGCGAAATCCAGTCCGGCGTGAATGTGGCGGGCAGCGAGGCCCGCGAGCGCGACCAGAGCCGGCGCCTGGTGTTGGGCTACCGCCACGTGGCCGCGCGTCGGCAATGGGCCGTGCGCGGGGCCTGGTTCGAAGACATTATCAACTACCGCGACGGCGGCGCGTCGAGCAATTCGCGCGTACGCACCACCCAAATGCAGGCCGAGCACACCGCCGCGCTGGGCGCCCGCGGCAGCCTGCGCGTAGGCGCCGAAGCCCAGCATTTTGCCGCGCTGGTGGGCGGCTACGGCTCCCAAACCATCACCGAAAACCGGGCCGCTGCCTTCGCCCTGTTCCGCTACGACCC
>JAYSZD010000337.1:0-1804 GCA_043738185.1 Hymenobacter sp.
CCACAGCACCACGCGGGCCCCGTCGGCCTGCGTGCGGGCCCACTGCACGTTTTCGGCCAGGCAGGCGGCGCGGTAGTCGCGGCGCAGGCCCGGGGCCAGCGTGTGCAGCACGCTGAACTGCTCGGCCACGCGCAGCAGGTAGGTGAGGGCGGCCGCCTGCGCCGGGGTAGCGCCGTAGCCGCCGCGCAGCTTGGCGGGCACGTCGAAGGCAGCGTGCAGGGCTGCCAGCGCCGCGCGTACGGCTGCCAGGCGGGGGTCGGACTGGCCGGGCTGCTGCAGCGGGTCCAGGGCAATTTCGGCGTCGGGCAAGGCCCGTAGCTGGCGTTGGAGGGCGGCCAGCAGCTCGCCGCGCGGGCCGGGGGTGGCAGGCAACTGCTGGCGCAGGTAGCCCAGGCACTCGGGTGCCGGCCGGGGGTCGAGGCCGACGAGCTGGAGCTTGGCGGGGGTGCGTGCGTTGTGAGCGCGCATCCAGCGCACCAAGGCCAGCAGTTCGGCTGTGTCCCAGGGCGCGAGGGCAGCCACCAGCGGCTGCGGGTCGCCGGTGCCGGTTTGCAGGTAGTCGTTCAGGGCCAGGCAGGCACCGGGAGCGGCGTCGAGGGCCAGCACGCGGGCACCCTTTTGCTCCACCAGGTAGCGAAACAGCCGGTGCTTGAGTTGCAGCTGCTCGTGCGAGCCGTGCGTGACCTCGCCCAGCCCGATGATGGCCGCCGAGCCCACCACCTGCCCGAACGCGGCCAGGTCCAGTTGGTCGCCTTCGGGGGCGGTGGTGCGCAGGGGAGCGGCGGCTTTGCGCAGCCAGGCCAACTCGGCAGCCGTGGGCTGGCCGGGCACGGGCGGCCCTTTGGCCGTGAAGGCGCGGCCGTCGGCCAGCAGCTCCACCTGGTCGAGCCACAGCGGGGCCGCGCCGGGCTGCACCAGCAGCGACAGGGCGAAATAACCATAACTTTTCGTGATGGGAATGACGGCCTCGAAGCGCTGCCATTCCGCGGCCCCGGCGGCCGGCAGGGGCAAGGAGTGGCTTTCCAGCGTGTGGGCCCACTTAATCCGGTCATACGGGTAATGCTGCCGGTTGCTGTTGCTCAAAAAGCGGTGCAGCAGCACGGGCGGCGTGGCCCCGGGCCCGGCCAGTGCCGCGTAGCGCACGTAGCCGCGCACGGTCAGCGTTTTGCCAAGCAGCGAATCCAGCGGCACGAAGCCCAGGTACACGGGTGCCGTGCCCGCGTCGGCGGCCGGGATGCGCAGGCTGCGCCGGCCGTGGCGGGCCACCGTTGTGTCCAGCTGCCAGACCTGCATTGGGGCACGGGACAGCTGCGCGGGACCGCGGCGCTCAAAGTCCCAATCGGGCAGCGGGGTGCCGGCGGGCAGCAGCAGTGGCTCGGTGCCGGCCAGGGGCGCGTCACGGTAACGGCCGCCCTCCCACTGCACCTCAAAATTATCGACCCAGAGCCGGCCCTTTCCCGTGAGGCTGAAGGTCATGCTCAGGCGGTCGGCCTGCTGGCTCACTGACAGCTGCACCTGTCGGCGCTGCCAGCCGGCTGTGGGCGGCAGCGCAGCCTGGGCGGTGGGCTTTTCACTCTGCGTGAGGGCACCCGAGAGGCTCAGGCTTTCGTGGGTGCTGACGGATTGGGCCCCCAGCCTCGCGGTGCCCTGGAAGCTTTCGGTGCGCACCCAGACGCTGACCGTCAGGATGCGCCCGCGCATCGAATCCGCCACCGGCAGCGAAAAATGCACAAAGCTGCCGACTGGCTGCTCGGCCCGCGAAGCGTCGAACAGCAGGCTGCCCCGGCCGTGCTGGGCCGCCGCC
>JAYSZD010000338.1:0-4379 GCA_043738185.1 Hymenobacter sp.
CCGTTGGCCGCGTTTTCGGCGCTCACGTCGCCCATTGGCAGCCTGCCGGATAAGCTGCGTATATTGAGCCTGGTGCGGCACGTCCTCAAGCACACACCCGAAGCGCTGTTGGCGCGCCCGGCTACCAGCACGCTCACTTTTCTGCAACGCTACGGTTGGAGCGAGCAGATGATAACCAGCTTTTTTAAACCCTTTTTCGGTGGGGTTTTCCTGGACCGGGAGCTGAGCACGGCCAGCAATTTTTTTGAATTCGTGTTCCAGCAGTTTGTGACGGGCGAAGCGGCCGTGCCCGCCCTGGGCATGCAGCAGCTCCCGGAGCAGCTGGCGAGCCGGCTGCCCGCCGGCACGGTGCGGCTGGACACACCGGTGGCCGCGGTGGAGGGCACGCAGGTGCGCCTCACCTCCGGCCAGGTGCTGGAAGGCGTGGCCGTAGTAGTGGCTACCGATGGCCCGGCCGCTCGGCGCTTGCTGGCCGGTGGCGGGGAGCTGGAAGATGATAAGGCCACGGCCGCGCGCCACACCACCTGTACCTACTTTGCCGCCACCGGGTACTCGCCGGGGCGGGGCGACAAGCTGCTGCGCCTAAATGCCGCTCCGGCCGCGCTGGCCCACAACGTATGCTTTCCGGCCGATGTGAGCGCCGCCTACGCGCCCGCCGGGCAAAGCCTGATTTCCGTGAGCACCCACGGCGGGCACGACCTGAGCGAAGCCGCGCTAACCGCCGAGCTGCGCGAAGAGCTGGCGGCCTGGTTTGGGCCGCCCGCCCGGCAATGGCAGCACTTGCGCAGCTACCGCATCCCGGCCGCGCTGCCCGAGTACCTGGCCGGGCAGCCCGTGCGGCAACCCCTCAAGCTGGCCGACAACCTGTACCGCTGCGGCGACTGGGCCGCGTATCCGTCGTTGAACGCCGCGCTGGCCACGGGCCGCGAAGTGGCCGAGATGCTGCTGGCTCGGTAGCAAGGCGGGGCGGCACTGCCTAGGCGCGCGGGTCGGGGTTTATTATCGTTGGGGTGTCGTAGCCGGGGCTCACGGCGGGCTGCACGGTTTGCCGGGGCTGGTCGTCGGCGTCTTTCACCCACAGCGTCAGCAGCCCGGCGAATACCATCGAAATGCCGCCCAGCGCGATGGTATGCAGGGTGTTGCCCTGAAAGAAGTGCATGGTGCAATAGCCCAGAATGGTGGCCGCCACAATTTGGGGAATGACGATGAAGAAGTTGAACACCCCCATGTAATAGCCCATCTTGTTGGCTGGCAACGACCCCGCCAGGATGGCATAAGGCATCGACAGGATGCTGGCCCAGGCAATGCCCACCATGGCCATCGAAACCACAATCAGGTCGGGGTTGGAGATGAGCTGGAGCGAGAGCAGGCCCAGGCCGCCAATGAGCAGGCACAGCATGTGGGTGATGCGGCGGCTGGTGCGGGCCGCAATAAGCGGGATGATGAAGGCAAATAACGCGGCCACGCCGTTGCGCACCGAAGAGGCCAGGCTGAGGTAGTCGGCGCCGTCGTTGTACTGCTGCTGCACGCGTTGCAGGGTGGCTTTCTCGGTGGGCGAGGGGTTGCCGCTGGTGAGGTAGTAGTTGGCGAGGTTGACGGTAAGAATCTTGTCCGGATTTTCGGCTTGAAACTGCTTGATTTCCTTCGTGTCCTGCTGCAGGGCCGTGAGCTGCTTGGTTACTTTTTCGGAGCCGGGCTGCTGCGCGCGGCTGTCAATCAGGTTGCTCATCTTAGTGAAGAAAGCCGTATCAACCTTCATGTTGTAGATGTTGCTGGTGACGGCGTTGGTGGAATAAATCCACATCGCAAACAGCGCAAACCACGTGAAGAACTGCACCAGGGCCAGTTTGCGCATGGCAGTGGGCATGTTGAAAATACCCATGAACGACTCCTTGATGCCATCCCAAATGCCGGCTTCGGCATTTTCGCGCCGGAATTTCTCCATGTCCTCGGGCGGGGTTTCAGTGCTGGTAAACACCGTGTACATTACGGCCAGCAGAAAGGCGCCGGCGCCGAAGTAGAACGACCATCGCACCGAAGGCGGGATTTCGCCGCTGGGCGCCGTATTGCTCAGGTGGAACCAGTTGGTGAATACCCACGGCAGCAGCGCGGCAATGACCGAGCCCACGCCAATAAAGAAGCTCTGCATAGCGAAGCCGGACGTCCGCTGCTCGCTGGGCAGCTTATCGCCCACAAACGCCCGAAACGGCTCCATGCTGATGTTGATGCTGGCATCGAGAATCCAGAGCATGCCGCCAGCCATCCACAAGGCCGAGGAATTGGGCATCAGGATAAGCGCAAGGGTGGCCAGCACGGCGCCAATGAAGAAAAACGGCCGCCGCCGCCCCCAGTACGGGTGCCAGGTGCGGTCCGAGAAATAGCCGATGATGGGCTGCACCAGCAGGCCCGTGAGCGGGGCCGCAATCCAGAGAATCGGAATATCGTCCTTGTTGGCGCCCAGGGTTTCAAAAATGCGGCTGACGTTGGAATTTTGCAGCTCAAAGCCAAACTGAATGCCCAGAAAGCCGAAACTCATGTTCCAGATTTGCCAGAAGCTGAGGCGGGGTTTTTCGCGGGTATCAACCGAAGAAGCGGCGGTGGGAGCAGCCATGAGCGCAGGGGAAGAAAGTGAAGGCCGCGCGGCTGCCCGAATAACGGGAGCGGCACGGCCTTCAAACTTACTAATTACGGGGCGTACTACGGCGCCTTATTGGGGCTTTAGCTCAAATATATGGGCCGAAAGCGGGGCCAGAGTGAGCTGGAGGGTGTTGCGCGGCGTGCCGGGGTTGAGGAGGTCGGTGTAATTGTAGAATATTTTGTCGTTGATTCCCATCGCTGTCATCGCTTTGGCGGGAATCTTAATGACGGGCTTGTAGGTTTTGTCGGCGCTGAAATTGACCACCACCAGCACCTGCTGCTTGTCGGTGTAGCGCAGATAGGCGTAGAGGTAGCGCTGGTCGTATTCTTTGCCCAGGTTATTGGCGTCCTGCAACTCGTAGAACCGGCCCCGGCGGACGGCGTCGCTGGTACTGGTCACGGTGAGCAGGCGGCGGTAGAAGTCGCGCAGGCTTTTCTGTTCCGGGCTGAGCTTGGCGCCGTCGAACTTGCCCTGATTCAGCCACTTCTGGTGTTCGGGCACGCCCCAATAGTCGAAAATGGAGGTGCGGCCGTCTTCTCCGCTGAAGCCTTCGCTGCCGCGGCCCGGCTCGCCCACTTCCTGCCCGAAGTAGAGCATCACCGGGCCCGGGGCCAGGGTAGCGGTCACGGTCATGGCTGGAATGGCGCGGCGCGGGTCGGTGGCAAAATCCTTGGAGGCGATGCGCTGCTCGTCGTGGTTTTCCAGAAAGCGCAGCATGCGCGACGAGAAGCCGTTGCTTTCCTCCTTCCACACCTTAGAGATGTCCTCGGTGGTGCCTTCCTGGCGCATGAGGCGGCGCAGGCCGTCGTAGAGGCCCACTTTGTCGTAGAGGTAGTCGAATTTGCCTTGGTCGAGGTAGTTCTTATACTCCTTGGGATTGTAGATTTCGGCGATGAAAACGATGTTGGGGTTCACCTTTTTCACTTCCGGAATAACGTAGGCCCAAAACTCAACGGGCACCATTTCGGCCATGTCGCAGCGGAAGCCGTCCACGTTTTTGCCGGCCCAGTACACGAGAATGTCGCGCATCTTTTTCCAGGTGTCGGGCACGGCTTCGAAATGGGTCTTGCGGCCCTGCTGGTAGTCCACGCCGTAGTTGAGTTTCACGGTTTCGAACCAGTCGTTCACGCTCGGTGCGTTCGTAAACACGTCGTTGCCGGTGGCTTTGGCGGGCACTTCAAAGTACTTGCCGTCTTCCTTCGAGCCTTTCAGCGGGCCCAGTGGGTTGTAGTCGGCGGGCACCACGAAGCTTTTGCCGGGCAGGTAGTAAAAGTTGTTGTTGGGCGCGAATGCCTTGGTTTTGTCGTCGGTCGCGCCCAGGTCCGTCACCTCCAGGGGCTTGGCATCGGACCGGTACGAGCGCGCCACGTGGTTCGGAATAAAGTCCATGAGCACTTTCAGGCCCTGATTGTGGGTGCGCTTGATGAGGGCCTCGTACTCGGGCATGCGGTTTTTCACCACCATCGCCAGGTCGGGAGCCACGTCGTAGTAGTCCTTGATGGCGTAGGGCGAGCCCGCGCGGCCCTTCACCACGTCGGCATCATCGGCCGGAATGCCTTGCGAGCTGTAGTCCGTCATGGTAGCGTGCTCGAGCACGCCGGTGTACCAGACGTGCGAAACGCCCATTTTCTTGATTTCGGCGAGGGCCTGGTCGGTAATGTCGTCGAATTTGCCGCTGCCGTTCTCCGAAATAGTGCCGTAGGGCTTATTCAGGGCCACCTTATTGCCGAACAAGCGGGGC